>JADKAC010000002.1:247500-547500 GCA_016715425.1 Bacteroidota bacterium | reverse complement strand
ATTTTATGGAAGGCAAGGATGTAAGAGCGTATGATTGATTTTTTTGTAGAACTGTAGAATTGTTTATTGTGTAATCGTCGAATCGGGGAACTGTGTAATCGAAAAAAAATGGCAATGACGGAAGGTGAGAAATAAGTATTCAGAGAACAGGTAAGTATGAAAACCACTTTTATTATTTTAATTACTTTTGAAAAATGGATTCAAAACAAACAGCGCAACTTTATAAATCTTTAACCGAAGCATTAGATAAAATAAAAGCTGCTTTCCCGGAAAATTTTAAAGAAAAACTGCAACCATTTATGGAAGCAATTGAAAGTGAAAATGATAAAACCGGCAAAGGTATTATTCTCACTACTGTTGAACTTGTAGAAAAATCTAAAAATAAAGGCACCGTTATCGGATTAATGGCTGCATGCAAATTATTGTTGGTAGAAGAAGAGGAATAATTTTTTGAATTTTAATTCTGATGATTAAAATATCTGCCTCCAAAAATTTTTATACTTATCTGATTCTTTTTTTTGGTGCACTTGGAATAAGAATACTTTTTAATTCTTTATTTCCTTATCTGCACGACTGGGACGAACGCTTTCATGCATTGGTAGCCAAGAATATGATGACGCATCCATTCACCCCGATGCTTCGTGCTGATCCTGTATTACCTTATGATGAAATTTCATGGACCGATGGACATATCTGGCGTCATAAACAACCATTGTTTTTATGGCAGATGGCATTGAGTATGAAAATATTTGGTGTCAACTTATTTGCCTTGCGATTGCCAAGTGCAATAATGGGTGCGCTTTCAGTTGTATTCATTTTTCGCATTGGTATTCTATTTAAAAACAAATTCGCAGGATTAATTGCTGCATTACTTTTTACTTTTTCTTCTTATCAATTAGAGCTTACCAATGGTGTTATTGGAATGGACCATAATGATGTGGCTTTTGGTTTTTATATCCTCGCTTCCTTCTGGTGTTATTTTGAATATAAAGCATCACAAAAAAAATATTGGATTTTTCTTATTGGTTTATTTGCGGGTTGCGCAATACTGAATAAATGGTTGGTGGGGTTATTAATTTTTGCAGTATGGGGAATTGAATTGTTATTGCAACATAAAAAGCATTTGCGACTAAAACATTTTTATCCATTGCTGCAATCATTTATTATTTGCTGTATTGTTTTTATTCCATGGCAGATTTATATTTTAAATCAATTTCCTGTACTCAGTCGTTATGAATTTAATTACAATACAAAGCATCTTACTGAATCAGTAGAGGGAATGCAAACAAACTTCTGGTATTATTTTCAAATTTGGCATTTTCAATATTCCTATTACCTGCTTCCTTTTATTGCAATTGCTTTTTGGAAATTGAAAAATAAAATAATTAATACCGGATGGATATCATTACTGTTTCCAATCATAATTGTGTATTTGTTTTTTACTGTAATTACTAAATCGAAAGGTATAAGCTATGTATTTATTGCAGCACCATTTATTTTTCTGTTAGTGGGTTTTGGTGTTACCCAATTATTTATTTGGATAAAAGAAAATTTTAATATTCGTTGGAATAATACATTTGAAGTTCTAATAATTTTATTTCTCATTATTGCAGTTTTTAAACCTCTCACCAATCAGAAATATTATTTTAAAAAAGGAGGACATTATTTGAATGTGGAGAATAAGGAAGCTAAAAAATATAATACTGCTATCTATAAAGAACTCGATTCTATTCTACCTGAAAATTATGTACTACTCAACTGCAAATCTTTTGAGGATATCGAAGCAATGTTCTGGAGCAATCAGAATGTATATCAATTTTATCCCGATGAAGAAAATTATTTTCAACTAAAACAAGAAGGATATAAAATTGCAGTTTTCGTTGCAAGATCGAATTATGAATTACCAGACTATATAGCTAATGATCCTGATGTATTAATTCTGGATAAGCAGTTGAAGTGATTGGGAATAGTATCGGGTATCGGGTATTGAGTATTGAGTAATCAGTGATGAGATTTAGTGAATAGTGAGTGGTGAATAGTGAATAAAAAAATCAGCAATGAGTAATGATTTTTTTTCAAAGTCAAAGTCAAAGTTTTTTGCCAATAGCCAAATGCTAACTGCCAATAGCCATATGGTGAGTAATCTCAATGAACGAAGAGTTTTTTAACCTGAAACTCGAAACCCGAAACATTTTTTATCAATGTCTAAGTCAATCGTTTAAGTTTTTTTTCATTGTCAACTGTTTACTGTTAATTGTTTTGACCCACCTCTTATCCTCCCTTAAAAAAGAAGGGAGGACGTTTATGCAGTGTTATTTTCAAATATGATGTAATAATTATGAGTAGCGTTTAAAAGCCCATTGCAAATAGCATTTAATTAAATGAAGAATGAAAGAATGAGTAATTAGAAATTAGAGGCAAAACCCAGCTGTAAAAAATTTAACCACATAGCAACATAGAAATTGCACGGAGTTCACGAAGAGAAAAAACACGGAGATGCACGGAGAAAAAAAAATATTTTTAATAAACTTGAATTTGATAGAACGATGCTTAAACGTCCTCCCCCTCCTTCGGCGGGTAAACAGTTTGAGGGAGGATAAGAGGTGGGTCAAAACACAATATTGAAGTGCTACAACATTATTTAAGAAAAAAAAACGCAGCTATCCGGAGAAATAAAAAGAAAAATTTAACCACAAAGCGACATAGAAAAAAATAAAGAAAACATAAGAAAAAGAATTCAATAGTAAGCTTATCATTTTCATTCTCCGTAATGCCTATGAGAGTGTTTAACTTGAAGACGAACGATAATTTTTTTAACCCGAAACTCGGAACCCGAAACATTTTTTGTCAACGTTCAATAGTCAAAGTCAAAGTTTTTTGCCAATAGCCAAATGCTTACTGCCAATAGCCTTATGGTGAGTAATCTCTAATGAACGATGAGTTTTTCAACCCGGAACTTGAAACATGAAACTTGAAACCCAAAACATTTCTTTCATTGTCAACTGTCCACTGTCAATTGTCATTTTTTTAAAGCGTTCTCTTAGTTTCCACTTCCTCATAACCTTCAATAATATCACCTTCTTTAATATCGTTGAAGTTTTTAATGGTAAGTCCGCATTCCATACCTGCAGTTACTTCTTTAGCATCATCTTTAAATCGTTTCAAGGAATCTAACTGACCTGAATAGATAACTATACCATCACGTATCAAACGTATTTTCGTATTGCGTGTAATTTTTCCTTCCTGAACATAACATCCTGCAATTGTGCCGAGCTTACTAATTTTAAATGTTTCTCTCACTAATACAGTACAGGTAATTTTCTCTTCCACTTTTGGTGCAAGCATACCTTCCATTGCACTCTTCACTTCTTCAATTGCAGCATAAATAATGCTGTACAAGCGAATTTCTACACCTTCTTTTTCAGCAAGATGACGTACAGAACTTGAAGGCCTCACCTGGAAACCAACGATTACTGCATCGGATGCAGAAGCAAGCATAATATCACTTTCTGTAATTTGACCAACACCTTTATAAATAACATTCACCTGAACTTCTTCAGTAGAAAGTTTCAGTAAGCTATCAGTCAATGCTTCAGCAGAACCATCCACATCGGCCTTGATAATAATATTCAATTCACGGAAAGTACCCAATGCTTTACGACGTCCGATTTCTTCTAGCGTAATATGTTTCTTGGTGCGAATTCCTTGTTCACGAATTATTTGCATGCGACGGGTAGCAGTAGATTTTGCTTCATCCTCATTTGCAAATACTCTGAATTTTTCACCTGCTTGAGGAGCGCCATTTAAACCCAATACTAAAACCGGTGTTGAAGGACCGGCTTCAGCAACTTTTTGATTGCGCTCATTAAACATCGCTTTCACTCTGCCGTAATAAGGTCCTGCCACTATCATATCGCCATTCTTCAAAGTACCTTCCTGCACCATGATATTACAAGTATATCCTCGTCCCTTATCCAATGCTGCTTCAATCGTAGTTCCGATAGCAGGTTTATCCGGATTAGCTTTCAAGTCAAGTAGCTCAGCTTCCAATAAAATTTTCTCCAATAACAGATTTACATTCAAACCGGATTTTGCAGAAATTTCCTGACTTTGATATTTACCGCCCCAGTCTTCAACAAGAATATTTAGTTGAGCAAGTTGTTCTTTTATCCGTTCAGGAAGTGCACCCGGTTTATCAATTTTATTTATTGCAAAAACCATCGGCACACCCGCTGCTTGCGCATGGCTGATTGCTTCACGGGTTTGCGGCATTATTTCATCATCCGCAGCAATTACAATTACTGCAATATCTGTAAGTTTCGCACCACGGGCACGCATGGCAGTAAAAGCCTCGTGACCGGGAGTATCTAAAAATGCAATATGTTTTTCGCCTGTAACCACCACATCATACGCACCGATGTGTTGAGTGATTCCACCCTTTTCACCTGCCACCACATTTGCTTCACGAATATGATCCAGCAGCGATGTTTTACCGTGATCCACATGACCCATAATTGTAACAATGGGAGCACGGAATTTTAAAGTATCAGTCGCATCTTCTTCATCTTTTTCATCTTCCTCATTTCCTGATGCATTGATAAATTTTAATTTGAAATTAAATTCATCTGCGAGTAATTCTATAATCTCCGCATCCAAACGTTGATTAATAGAAACCATCATTCCCAATTCAAAACATTTCATGATTAAATCGGTAGGTGGCACATTCATTAAACTTGCTAATTCAGATAATGAAGTGAATTCCGCAACTTGTAACACATTGCTTTGTGCAGCTTGTAATTCTTCTTGTATCGCTACCTTTTCCCTGTTCACCTGCTTGCGCATTTTCGCTTTCGCTTTCCCCTTTCCGGTTTGTGCTGTACCACTCATTTTTGCGAGTGTGTTGCGCACTTGTTCCTGAATGATGCGTTCTTGTTCTTCGGGATCTACCGTGGTTGTTTTGCGTGTTTCTCTTGCACGTTGTTGCTTGCGTTCGTCTTCTTTTACTTTATCTACATTAATGCGTTGTTGCTTTTTAATGCGTTTTCTTTTCTTTCTTGGATCATCTCCGGGAGCATGTTTCTTCTCCGATTTTTTATCCGGCTGTTGTGGTATTTCAATTTTTCCCATCACCTTAGGGCCGGTGAGGGTTACTCTTTTGGTTAGGATCATTTCCATTTCCTTCGTTTCTGGTACCACCTCTTGTTTTTTCTGTATTACGGGTTCTTCTATTTTTTCAGGTTTCTTTTCTTCCTCCACCGGAATTGGTTCTAGTGTTTTTTCTTGAGGTTTTTCTTCTACCGGTTTTTCTTCTTCTTGTTTTTTCTCTTCTATTTTCTTCTCATCGGGTTTCTTTTCTTCAACCACTTTCTCTTCTACTTTCTTTTCTTCAGGTTTCTTCTCCTCTTTCTTCTTCTTGCCTTTATTATCTACAATTTCTATCGTGTCAATTACTTTCGGCGTCACCAGTTTTTCACTCTTGGCTTTTATCACTTCCTCTTTCACAGGTTCTTCAACAACCGGTTTTTCAACTACTGGTTTTTCTTTTACCGGAGGTGTTTCAATTATTTCAGCTTTGGGTTCTTCTTTCTTTGTTTTAACAGGTTCCGATTTTTTAGCAACTATTACTTCTTCTTCCTGCTTTTCTATTTTACGAGCTAAGCCAATATTTACCTGATCCGCTTTTTCTTTCAGCACTTTATCCTTCGAATATTCTTTCAGTAAGGCATAGAACATCTCCTCATTGAGTTTGAAAGTGGGTTTACTTTCCACCGCATAGCCCTGCTTTTGCAGAAATTCAACAATATGCTGAACTCCTACATTAAACTCTTTTGAGGCTGCTGCTAACCTTATACTTTTATCTTCGGCCATAAATAGTTACACGGTATTTCTACCGAAATTAATTTTGTTTTAACATGTAAAGTTAATCACTATGTACAGCAATTATATTTTTTGCACATAATGACTTGTTATTCTCCATCAAACTCATCCTTCAGAATGCGCATGATTTCACGAATGGTTTCTTCTTCCAAATCCGTACGGCGTACTAAATCATCCACACTTAATTCCAATACACTTTTTGCTGTATCGCATCCAATAGATTTTAATTCGTCAATCATCCATTCTTCTATCTCATCAGTAAATTCATCCAGATCCACATCATAATCTTCTTCTTCTGTATCACGGAACACATCAATATCATATCCGGTAAGTGAACATGCAAGTTTAATATTCAATCCACCTTTACCGATTGCTAATGAAACCTGATCGGGTGAAAGAAATACTCTTGCTCTTTTGCTTTCCGCATCTAATTCAATACTATTAATTTTCGCAGGGCTTAATGCTCTTTGAATTAATAGCGACATATTATTTGTGTAATTAATTATATCAATATTTTCATTGCGCAATTCACGAACAATTCCATGAATTCTGCTTCCCTTCATTCCCACACATGCACCAACCGGATCAATGCGATCATCAAAAGATTCTACTGCTACTTTTGCTCTTTCTCCCGGCGCACGAACAATGCGGCGAATAACTATTAAACCATCAAATACTTCGGGTACTTCCTGCTCCATAAGTTTAGCAAGAAATGAACTATCGGTTCTACTTAAAATAACCAATGGATTGCCATTGCGCAGCTCTACATTTTTTACAACCGCACGAATGGTATCTCCTTTTTTATAATTATCAGAAGGTATCATTTCCATACGTGGTAAAATCAATTCATTACCATCATCATCCAACAACAACACTTCTTTTTTCCAAACCTGATATACTTCTCCGGTTACAATATCTCCGATACGATCGTTGTATTTTTTAAATATTTCATCCTTCTCTAACTCATTAATTTTTTGAGTTAATGCCTGACGAATGGCAAGAATAATTCTGCGACCAAAACTTTCGATATTAACTTCTTCGTAAGTTTCTTCACCCACTTGAAAATCGGGTTCCATTACCAATGCATCAGTTAAAGAAATTTCTGTGGCCGGATTTTGCACCATGCCGTCTTCTACTATCATGCGCCGATGCCAAATTTCAAGGTCACCCTTTTCGGTGTTTACGATAATATCAAAGTTCTCGTCGGTTTCATATTTTTTACGGATGATGGTGCGGAAAATATCTTCCAGCACTTTCATCAGCGTAGGACGATCAATATTTTTCATGTCCTTAAACTCGCTGAATGATTCAACCAATTGTAAACTATTCATATACTTTAGTTTTAATAATTATTCCTTTTGTATTGTATTAAAATGAAATCTTCTTCTTTGTACTTTTTATTTCTTCCAAAGTAAATTCCTCTTCCACAAGTTCCGGTTTCTTGCCTTTTACTTTTACCGGTAATGCAATTTGCAATGTCAACTTCTCTCCATCATATTGCTTTAAAATACCTTCTTTTTTTACACCTGAATGCAATACCAGTTCCACCGTTTTGCCAATATTTTTCAGATACTGTCTTTCCACTTTAAATGGATTTTCCATACCCGGCGAACTCACATCCAACATATAGTTATCGCCAAAAGCCGGATCGTTTTCCATATAGAAATTCAAGTATCTGCTCACCTGTTCACATGCGCTAATGGTAACTCCTGCATCGGTATCCATATAAATTTCAAACTTGCCGTTTGACGGATTATGCCTGATATCTACCAGAAAACAATCCAATTCCTCCAGCTTGGGTGCTAACCACTCTTGTATCTTTTCTTTCAAAACGTCCATATCCGGAAACAAAAGAGGGGACGCCACTGTGTCCCCTCTTTCGAAGTTGCTGCAAATATAAGGGTAACAATTGTAATTATAAAGCCGGGAGAATCAGGATTAGATGGGGTGTGATTAGTGCGGTGAAATATTTCAGAATTAATCTTTTAATTTTAATCAACTGCTCAGAAGAATACAATGAAGATTTCCCACTCCCATTATTTCAATCAACTTATCATACTTCTGGTGATGGTAATGCCATTTCTAAATTGTTCCATAGATGAACCTTCACCATATGTGGAATTTAATATTACAGCCAATACATTTTATGGGGTAAAAATTTTTCTTGATATAAATTCTGATGGCGAAGATGATATCGAATTTACAGGCGGAAAAAGTTCTTCACCGGGAGGCTATCAAAACGAAAATTATAATATCAATATTCTTAATCCCGATTATAGAATTTTAGTAAAATCAAGGGAGGAACCAATTTGTACTTATGAATATATTTTTGATTCACTACCGGCAATTGATTCGAAGAATTGTGATGGTGATGCAGGAACTGTAATTGCCGACAGTACATATATATCTCCTGTAGTATTGCCCGGAGATACTATTGGGTTAAATGGTTTTTTTAGTAATTCTTCACCACTGTTTTTTGCATCCTATTATGGGTATCATCCATATTATGCAAATCCAATTAGCCACTTAAAAGATATTGATGTCTCCCACGGAATTTATTTGGATGGATTATCAGGTTATATCCTCATCGAAAATAAATCAGGATTAAGACAGCGCCTGTATTATGAATTTCATGATTACTTTTTTAGTATTCTGCAACTTCAGCCCGATAATTAATAGGATGAATTATTATTCAATTGATAGTGCAAGTATGTTCCTCAAAACATAGCCTTGTGATCCTGCATTCCAATGCGGTGAAAAGTTAAAATAATCACCGCATTTATGCGGCGTATAATTCATATATTTACCGCACAATAGCTAATTAAATGGCAAAATACATATATGATTATAAGAACTGGACAGATTTTTCCTGGCAGGATAAAGCTATAAATGCAATATTTGGCGAGGTGCGGCTAATGCAAGGTAAGATTATAGGGCAAATGCATAGCTTGGGTTTTACTGTTAAAGAAGAGGCCACCCTCACTACATTATCCTTAGACGTAGTAAAATCCTCAGAAATAGAAGGAGAATTACTCAATTATGATCAAGTACGCTCTTCCATTGCCAGGCGTTTAGGCATCAACACCGCAGGACTTGTACCGAGCAGCCGCCATATTGAAGGTGTAGTAGAAATGATGCTTGATGCCACTCAGCGCCATTCTTTGCCGCTAACTGAAAACCGCTTATTTGGTTGGCATGCAGCACTATTTCCAACTGGCTACAGCGGAACTAATAAAATTGAAGTAGGCCAATACCGCACAGGCAACATGCAGGTGATTTCGGGTGCAATGGGCAAAGAAAAAATACACTATGAAGCCGTAAAGCCAGAATTGGTAAAACCGGAAATGGACAAGTTTCTGGATTGGTGCCAGGATGAAAACCGACTTGATCCTGTTTTAAAAGCGGCTATTGCGCATTTTTGGTTTATCATCATTCACCCTTTTGATGATGGAAATGGTAGAATTGGAAGAGCGATCACCGATATGTTCCTTGCCCGTGCCGAAGGAAGTGGTGAACGCTTTTACAGTATGTCGAGCCAAATACTAACTGAATGTAAACGATATTATGAAGTATTACAAAAAGTACAACATAGTTCGGGCGACATAACTGATTGGCTAGAATGGTTTTTACATTGCCTAAAAAATGCAATGCTTACCACGGAAATTACAACAGAAAAAATATTGCATAAAGCGGAGTTTTGGAAACGACATGAACATACTCGAATCAATCAACGCCAACGATTAATGCTCAACAAACTCTTTGATGGTTTTGAAGGGAAACTACAAACTTCAAAATGGGCTAAAATTTCCAAAACCTCCAACGACACAGCCTTGCGGGACATAAAGGATCTGATAGAAAAAGGCGTTTTGCAACAAACCAATGAAGGAGGACGAAACGCTAACTACGAATTAGTTGACATTAAAACAGAATAACAATTGGCTTGCGAAATGTGATGACGACGATCATGATGATGAGATGTAATTGATTAAATAAAAATGCAAGTCTAAAGGCAGGTTCCTCAAAACATAGCCTTGTGTGTGAGCCTTTGAGAAGCTGCGTATAGATATTTAAATTTTATTATACTATTTATTTAATCCTACATTTCAATGGCAAATAATAAAGTAAAACACCCTCCATCTATTCTTTACTTAAAAATAAATTTGTTTTTTATAATTATCTGATTTAATATAGATAATCCAAAAAGTCTAACCATGAATAATTTAATTATTATTTTGAGTTTTAAATACAAGATGCAAAATGTATTACACCAGAATAATTATTTATCATTTTATTTAATTGTATAACTATCGAATAGACTAATCTAAAATAGGATTATGAAAAAAATATATTTATTAACCATAATAAGCTTATTAATTATTTCTTGTGAAAAAGAAAGCGGCCCCACAAAAATTAACGGCTCCGTAAAGGACAAAACCACCAATGCCGGAATTGAAAATGCCGAAGTAGGCTTATTTGAAACGGATGGTGAAAGTGCCTTTGGCTTAGGCGGTGTTTTAATTGACGAAATATATTCTGATGCCGACGGCAAATTTACTTTTGATTTTGAAGCCCGCAAAGGCTACAGCTATTATGTGCAGGCAATAAAAGACCAATTTTGGAATAACCAAACCGATAATATCACTTTTGTGGAAAATACCGGCGGCGAAACGGATGTTACTGTTTTTTTGCAGCCGGAAGGGTGGTTGAGTATTCGACTACATAATATTAATGTATATAATCCCACTGATTATATAAGTGTTAGTGATATAGGCCTATTTTATGGAAATGCTATTGATACTACTGTTGTTCAAATTATTTATGGAAATCAAGAAAATAGAATTGTTTGGGGCATCGTAATCGATGGTATTCCTCCAGAAGTGAATGAGTTTATTTACATTTATTGTCCTGCATTCGACACTACATTTTACGAAATACTTTATTAACCCTTAAAACCCTCAATATGAAAAATTACGCACTATTTATTGCCATCAGTTTATTTGACTTCCCGCCATATTCCCCCACCGTACCCGTTCATTCCTCAAAACATAGCCTTGTGTGATAGCCTTTGAGAACCTGCGTTTATAGAAATAAAAAAAGGCAGGAAAACATCCTGCCTTTATAAAATATATTGAGTAAAAAAATTATTGCACCACTATCTGCTTGGTTGCAGAAAACCCATTTTGAGTTACATTAATTAAATAATTTCCTTTCGCATTATTTCCCAGGCTTATTACTTTCTCATAGCTGCCTTCAAATCCTTTTAAATCTTCATTATACACTGTAGCACCTTGAATATCTTTTATCGTAATTTGAGTATCACCATTTTGTTTTAGATTAAATTTTAAAGTGAAAGTGCCATTGTTTGGATTGGGATAAAATTGAATTGTTTCAGGATTTAAAATTTCAGGATTCATTGCATCATCTGCATTTTTTTCATCAGCTTCTTTACTGCTTTGCTTAATTACTTTAATTTGCATATTCACATTTTTTCCAGTGCTATCACCCATACAATATGCATAGGTATGTACACCACAAGGTGGAGCCGGATGCATTGGAAATGGATGCATAGAATCCTCATCACCTTTCCACATAAATATTTCTGATTTCCTGCTTTTTAAATTGGTAGTTACTGTATTCTTTTTTCCATTCCGCAGGTAAGTAATTTCTATATCATCGCCCGGATTTTTTGCTTCTATTATTTCTAAAATCGCATTGTAATTATTTACAGAAATTCCATCCAATGCAGTAATAATATCACCCTTCATCAAACCTGCTTCTTCTGCTGCTGAACCTGCTTCTGTTCCTTCTATTAAAACTCCATTATCTGCTTCACTCAAGTGCACACCCAGAAATGCTTTTTCTGTTGCCATTCCCATGGTGGAATCATTCCATTGCATTTCAAATTCCTTCCCCCAATCTTCCCATTGCTTACCATATTCTTCCCACTCATTCGATTCAAAATAATTTGCATTTTCTTTTAATGTGGTTTTAGCAGTTTGTGTTTTTCCATTACGAATATAAGTTACATTAATAGCAGTACCCGGTTCAAAATCTCCGATTATTTCAACCAGATTATTAGTTGACTCAACCGTCATTTCATTAATTTTTGTAATTACATCACCCACTAATAAACCGGCTTCTTTTGCAGCAGAATTTTCCACTACCTCGGTTATAATTACACCACCCTTTGTTTTTTCAGAAACCACTCCTAAGAAAGATTTATTACCATTAAAAAACATCATATTCGCAGTGCCGGGCATCGGGGGCATTTCAGGAATTGGCGGACATTCAAAATGCTGCATCTGCATTTTCATTTCTTCAAAAGAAGAATCATCTATATTCATTTCAAAAGGAGGAGGGGGAGGAGGAGGTCCATCATTTATATTAATATTTAATTCAGCTACTTCATCGCCAAGGCCAAGTTCTTGTAAATATTGTTGAATATCGAAATCATTCATATTGTCAATAGTAGTATCTATCACAATAGATTTACCATTCACGTTTGCATCAATTTTTATTGTTACTTGCTCTTGATTTTGAGCCGATACTGTGAGTCCGATTAATGAAACCACTGTAATGAAACCGCTAATAATATTTCTCTGAAAATCCATGCGCACCATTTTATTTGTATTGAGAATAATTCTTTTTCTGTGATTACAAATTTAATTCAGCAACTTACCGTTGGTAGTTAATACGCAACTAAATTCTGTTAACATTTAGTTAAACCACCCAAAAGCGATTTTAACATATTGTAGATTTGTAGAGATGAAGAAAAGCCGTATCTGGATTATCATTGGATTAATGAGTACCGCATTGCTCGGTATAATCATGGTACAGGCGTATTGGATTAACAGTACCATTTCGCAAAAAGAAAAAATATTTAGTTTTCAAGTTCAGGAAGCATTAAAAACGGTAACTGAAAAATCGGAGAAGCATTGGATAGCAACTATGTTTCAAAAGCAATTGGCAGATCCGGGATTTGATAGTTTATATGCAGCAGTTTCTGTGGATGATTTAACGGCAGAACAAATATTAAACGACAGCATAATTTTACAGATAGTAAAGGACACAAAATCCAACGAAATTCTTACTCAGGATTTGAAGGGTATTCGGGGTACAATTATTTCAGAAGGAATTTCCGGTTCTCGTCCAACGATGTATTTAACACCAATGGAATTTAATGGAAATATTTCCGGCGATCCATATTCAACAGGTGATGAATTAGCTTCAAATATTTTAAGTGAAATAGATAAACAATTTCAACTGAATGCAGGTAAACTAAATGAAGTGATGCAGCAAATGATGTTGGAAATGATGAGCCAGGGAATTACACCGGCAGAAAAAATTGACTCTGCATATTTAAATAAATTATTGTTGGAAGAATTGGGAGCAAGAGGTATTGAAACCGAATTTCATTATGGTGTTTTAGTGGATAATAAATATTTATTTTCAACACAAACATCAGATCAAAAAACTACACTTATTAATTCGCCATATAAAGCAAGTTTATTTCCGGGAAATATTTTTACGACTTCGGATATCCTGTTGGTGGATTTTCCTAATCAGCAAACCTATTTGATGAGCTCTGTAAAATTATTGTTGTTTGGTTCGCTGCTGTTTACTGCGATTATTATTCTGATGTTTGGTTACACCATGCAAATCATTTTCAGACAGAAAAAATTATCTGAAATAAAAAGTGATTTCATTAATAACATGACGCATGAATTTAAAACACCACTTGCCACAATTTCATTAGCGGTGGATGCAATTAATAATCCGACTATTTTAGGTAATTCTGAAAAAGTAAAATACTATTCGCATTTGATAAAAGAAGAAAACAAACGCATGAATGGGCAAGTGGAAAAAGTATTGCAAATGGCGCTGTTGGATAAAAATGAAATTGCAATAAGTACGGATGAAGTGGACATGCATGACATCATTCAGCGGGCAGTAGAAAACATCAGTTTGCGAGTAGCAGAAAGCGGAGGAAAAATTACCACAGAATTACATGCTGTTAATTGCGAAATAGTAGCCGATGAAGTGCACATGATGAATGTGATTTCAAACTTATTGGATAATGCTGTAAAATATTCCGACGATAAAGTGGAAATAAAAATTACTACGGATAGCGATGATAAGGGAGTGCATGTTTCCATTCAAGATGCCGGTATAGGTATGAGTGCGGAACATCAGAAAATGATATTTGAAAAATTTTATCGTGTGCCTACCGGTAACTTACATAATGTGCAGGGTTTCGGACTTGGACTTACTTATGTGAAGGCGATAGTGGAAGCACACAACGGACTTATTTCAGTAAAAAGTAATCCCGGAAAGGGCAGCAGATTTAATATTTTTTTACCCTTTAATAATTAACCTAACAAACCAAACTAGAAAACTATGGAAGAGCAAAAAACAAGAATTCTTTTAGTAGAAGACGACCCTAATTTTGGAGCCGTATTAAAAGATTATCTCACCATGAATGATTTTAATGTAACACTTGCTACCGATGGTGAAAAAGGTATTGAGATTTTTAAGAAAGATGATTTTAATCTTTGTATTCTGGATGTGATGATGCCTAAGAAAGACGGCTTCACAACAGCTACAGAAATTAAGCGCATGAACCCTGAAATTCCCCTCATTTTTTTAACTGCAAAAACTTTGCAACAAGATATTATAGAAGGGTTTAAATTGGGTGCAGATGATTACATCACCAAACCTTTTAATAGCGAAGAATTATTGTATCGGATAAGTGCTGTATTAAAACGTGGCAGACTAAAACAAAACAATCAGCAGAAAGAATTTCAGGTGGGGAAATATCATTTCAATTATAAATCACGCATACTCACTCATGAGGGTATTCAGGAAAAACTATCTCCTAAAGAATCAGAATTGTTGCGCATGTTTTGTATGAAAGTAAATGATATTTTATATCGTGAAGAAGCATTAAAACAAATTTGGGGTAGAGACGATTATTTTACTGCCCGTAGTATGGATGTGTTTGTAACAAAATTGCGCAAGTATTTAAAGGATGATCCTACACTCGAAATTGTAAATATTCATGGCAATGGATTTCGTTTGAACATGGAAGAAGAGGAAGTGGTAGAGAAGTAATCATTCAAATACATTTCTTGTTTTTTAATAATTTATTCGAATAGATATTTTGATTATATCCGTGTGTGATTACAATTAGTTTTTTAGTTGTTGATAATTGTAAAATAGATTTTACGTTTTACGGGCAACTTTGTAAATATGAATAATATATCACTGCGTAATCTGTATTTAATTTTTCTCGGATTTTTTTCACAGATTGCATTTACTCAAACAGAAGGCACGTCTTATATCAATACCGGAAGAGGTGGAACTGCAACTACTTTTGCTACCGACTATCAAGCTTTGGGAATTAATCCTGCTAATATTGATTCCTTTGCCAAGCATACTTCTCTTACACTCGGAATTGGTGAAACAAATATTTCGTTTTATTCCGAAGCACTTAAAAAAACAGATGTGCGAAATATGTTATTTGGGAGAAAAAACCCTATCACATCGCAAGAGGCTGAAGAGCTTGGGCAATCATTTGCCGAAGAAGGGATGACAGTAAATTATGATGTGCGGGCATTCGGTCTTGGTTTCAAAATTGGTAAAGCCGGTGCACTTGCTTTTGCGGTGGATTTACATGCTTCACATTATTCTATATTAGGAGAGCAGGCTTCTTCATTAATTTTTGAAGGATATAATTATGCAAATTATTTTGATACAATTGTTTTAACACCACAGGATACTTTTGGTGTAGCTAATAACCCACTTTCGTTTTATCAATTGGCAAAAGGAACTAGAATAAAAGGATCTGCGGATATGACTTTTAATGCCGGTTGGGGAATGCAGGTTTATGAAAATGAATTTATAAAAGTGCGATTAGGAATTGGTGCTAAGTATGTGTTGAGCTATGCTTACTATGATTTGAATGCAAACGAAAATTTTCTTGGTGGTTACACTGCTATTTCAAACAATCCATTTGATTTGACAACTACACAAACACCTTCTCAGATTTATAATAATTACAAACCTGTGGGTAAAGGTTTGGGATTTGATTTGGGGGCAAATATTACGCTCTTTAAAGATTTGGATGTGGGAATTTCCGTAGTAAACATCGGTACTATGAATTATACCGCCAACCTGATATCATTTAATGATTTTGTTTTGGATACTGTGAGTTTTTCAGGATTGGATAATACCAATCCGGTGGATATGATGTATGATATTGTAAATGAAGAAAACCTCATTCAATATAATGGTATTGAAAAAATAAGTGTGTCAATGCCTACAACATTGAGGCTGGGGATTGGATACCGCATTTTTAATAACCTGCAATTGGGTGCCGATCTGGTAATGCCGTTAGTAGAAGTTGCTAATAGTTACCCCGAACCATACTTTGGTTTAGGTGCTGAATTGCGTGTATTGAAAATTTTAAAAATTTCTTCCGGTATTGCAGTTGGCGGTGGTTATAAAAGTGCAATTCCTTTTGGTTTAGGTCTTGACTTCGGCATTTGGGAAATTGGTGTTGCTTCAAGAGATGTTACTACATGGTTTGGTCAGAGTTCTCCTTATGTATCTGCTGCGGCTGGACTATTAAGATTCAGATTGTAAGTAATTTTTCTTCTTATTCAATTACTTTATAGCGCATATTTGCTTCTTCTCTTGTGCAAGAATTAAAATGCCACCATTCACTTTCTATTCCTGTAAATCCGGATTGAAACATTACCGACCTCAATAATTTTCTATTCGCAATTTGATCTGCAGTTAACCTCCCTTCTTTCAACATCTGTTCTTCAAGTGTGGGATAAGCTAATTGCCCGATAAAATCATAAGGAGTTCCCATATCTAAAGGCACACCCTGAATAGTTGCAATAGTTAAGTCAACAGCGGCACCGTAATTATGTAGAGATTTATTTGTGGGATTGCTGAGAAAATTTTTCTTCTCTGCCAATGGCACATCCAAACTGTCCCACATTAATTGCTGTATATGCAATGGTCTTACACAATCATACACCAACAAGGTGAGTGTCGAATCTTTTAATTGCAATAATTTTTCTGCCTTCTTAAGTTTATCGGCTACATCAGTTTGTAAATATGCATTTATCAAGTCTCCATACATATCCTTTCTCAAAAAATTATTTGTGGTGGAATACCTAAGCTCAACCAAAATTCCAGGGATTATATCTGCAATATTTACCAGCCCTGCAGCTATCAATTCACTTTCGAGTTTACCAGGGGGAGGAGGCAAACTATCTTTTATTTGTATTGTAATGGATTCAGTCTCAATCATAGTTTGATTTTGTTCATTCGAATGAGCGCAACTTACTATAAACACAAGCAGCAAGCTGTAAAACACTAACCTATAAATTTTTTGCTTTTTTTGCATATATAAATTCATTCTAGAATAATCCTGAAAATACCTTCCTTTTTTAGGCTTAAACATCTACCTTTGCAGCGGTTTTTAAAGCCATATATGATCAAAGTTGTGAAATACTTATTAATAGGCTCGTGTTTTCTATTTTTTGGAATAGGAAATTCTATGGCCAAAGCTGAAGGTGAATTCAATGCAAAAGAATTTGCATTACACCACATTGCCGATGCAAACACATGGCATATTGTAGGGAATTTTACAATTCCACTTCCAATTATTGTGTATCATCCGGAAAGGGGTTTGGATATGTTTATGTCCTCTAAACTACCTGAGGCTCATTCTACTGAAGCAATATCTGAAGAGCATATTGAAATACATGCAGAAGAATCCGAAGGTGGTACTATAGAAGAAATGCATACGGAAACTACGGAGCATCATGCTATTGATTCCTATAAAGGATATGTGATGTCCCATGATAGAGTTGCTACAGCGGATGGCTCTAAATTTTATGATCTTTCAATCACAAAAAATGTTGCTACACTTTTAATCACATGCGCAATTATGTTGATTATATTTATTTCTGTAGCTAATGCATATAAACGCAATACAGGAAAAGCGCCATCGGGTTTACAAAGTTTAATGGAGCCTATAATTCTTTTTGTTAGAGAAGATGTAGTGAGGCCAAACTTAGGTGATCAGACAGACAGGTTTCTACCTTATATGCTCACCTTATTTTTCTTTATTTGGATTGCAAATATATTAGGACTTATCCCTTTTATTTCAAACCCTAACCTAACAGGAAATATTACAATTACAATGGCGCTTTCATTAATGACATTTGTAATTACTAATATTAACGGAACAAAAGATTATTGGAAACATATTTTTTGGCCTCCGGGAGTGCCTTTGGGGGTTAAATTTATCTTGGTGCCAATAGAAATTCTGGGTATTTTTATTAAGCCTTTTGCCTTAATGATACGTTTGTTCGCAAACATTACTGCCGGACATATTATAGTGTTGAGTTTGATTGGGCTAGTATTTACTTTTGGAAATGCAGGTGAAAGTTTAGGTGGCGGATTGACAGGTGCATTAATCGCAGTGCCATTTGCAATTTTCATGAGCTTTTTGGAATTGCTTGTAGGATTTTTACAAGCATTTATTTTCACGATGTTGAGTGCATTATTTATTGCCTTAGCTCTTGAATCTCATGATCATCATGTGGAGCCGCATGAACCAGGGCCAATTATTTAACGGATATTATTTATCACAATAAAAAACCAGTAACAATGGAATTAATGACAATTATGCAAGAAGCATCCATCAACGGCATCGCAGCTATTGGTGCAGGTATCGCTGCTATCGGAGCAGGCATCGGTGTAGGCCGTATCGGCGGAAGCGCTGTTGAGGCAATTGCCCGCCAGCCGGAAGCAACAGGCGATATCCGTGCAAACATGATCATCGCTGCGGCACTTGTAGAAGGTGTTGCTTTATTTGCAGTGGTAGTAGCTCTTTTACAAGGGTAATCCACACAAACTACATCCCCGGGAAGGCGGTTGGCTATACCGGGGAATTTTTAAAAACAATAACTATTAAAATATATGTTTCTTCTGATTGATGCTCTTGATTTAGTAAAACCGGATCCGGGTTTATTTATCTGGACTGTGTTAGTGTTTCTCATTGTATTCTTTATACTTTGGAAATTTGCATTCAAACCCATTGGCGATGCTTTACGTGATCGTGAAAATCACATCACCAATTCTTTGCTCAGCGCTGAAAAAGCCCGTGAAGAAATGGCAAATTTGAAAGTAGATAACGAGCGCATTTTAAATGAAGCAAGAGAAGAGCGCTCGAAAATGTTGCGTGATGCAAAGGAATCGAAAGAACAAATTATAACTGAAGCAAGAGACAGAGCGAATAGCGAATATAACCGCATTGTATCCGAAGCTCAACGTCAAATTGATAATCAAAAAATGGCGGCACTAATTGAAATAAAAAATAGTGTCGGTAAAATGGTGCTGGAAGTAAGTGAAAAAGTATTGCGCCGTGAATTGAGTTTGGAAAAAGATCAGGAAGACTTTGTACGCCAGATGGTGGATGAAATAAAAATAAAATAAAGCATAAACTATGTCAGTAAGTCGTATTGCCACACGTTATGCTAAATCACTTTTGGATCTTGCAATTGAGCAGGGATTATTGGAGGAAGTGTTTGCAGATATCCGCCAGTTAAATATTGCAACGGATGAAAGCAGAGAATTTTATTTAATGCTTAAAAGTCCAATAGTAAATACGGATGATAAGCATAGTGTAATTGAAGCAATATTTGCAAATAAAATACATGCAATCACGGAGAACTGGCTTTCGATAATGGTGCGTAAAAAGAGAGAATCTTACTTACCTGAAATTATTGATGCATTTATTGTTCAATACAATCAAAAAAAACAAATTACACCTGTTACCATTACTACTGCAAAACCAATTTCAATTGCATTGCGCAATGAAATTATAGAGCGGTTGAAAATTCAGGCAAACCTTGTTCATATAGAATTAACTGAAAAAGTTGACGAGTCATTAATCGGTGGATATATTCTGCGCTTTGATAATAAATTAATTGATACAAGTATAAGCCGTGGGTTAGCTATTCTGAAAGATGAATTCGACAACAACGATTATATACGCAAATTTTAAACTTTTATAATAACGAATTATGGTTGATGTAAAACCTGATGAGATATCGGCGATTCTCAGACAACAATTGTCAAACTTTAAAACTGCTTCTGATTTAGAAGAAGTGGGAACCGTACTACAAGTGGGTGATGGAATTGCCCGCATTTATGGATTAAGAAATGCAAAAAGCGGCGAACTTGTTTTGTTCGAAAGTGGAGTGCGTGCAATCGTACTTAACTTAGAGGAAGATAATGTGGGAGCGGTATTGATGGGTGCTTCGGATCAAATAAAAGAAGGTGATACCGTGCGCCGTACCGGAAAAATTGCTTCCATTAATGTTGGTGAAAGTATGGTGGGCCGTGTGTTAAATACACTTGGAGAACCTATTGATGGCAAGGGACCTCTTTCAGGCGAATTGTTTGAAATGCCTTTGGAGCGCAAAGCTCCAGGCGTAATTTATCGTCAGCCGGTAAAGGAACCTTTACAAACCGGAATAAAAGCAATTGATGCAATGATTCCGATTGGTCGTGGCCAACGTGAATTAATTATTGGTGACAGACAAACAGGTAAAACTGCAATTGCAATTGATACGATAATTAATCAAAGAGAATTTTTTGAAGCAGGTAATCCTGTGTATTGTATTTATGTTGCTTGCGGACAAAAGAATTCAACTGTTGCGCAGGTTGCTAAAACATTACAGGATAATGGTGCAATGGGGTATACAGTTATTGTTGCGGCTTCGGCTTCTGATCCTGCTCCTTTACAATTCTATGCGCCGTTTTCAGGTGCTGCCATCGGAGAATTTTTCCGTGATACAGGAAGATCTGCACTGATTATTTATGATGATCTTTCTAAGCAGGCAGTTTCCTATCGTGAAGTATCTCTTTTATTGCGTCGTCCTCCTGGTCGTGAAGCATACCCCGGTGATGTGTTTTATCTGCACAGTCGCTTATTAGAACGTGCCGCAAAAATTATTGAGAATGATGAAATCGCTTCTCAAATGAATGACCTGCCTGCCTCTCTGAAAGGTAAAGTAAAAGGTGGTGGTTCATTAACTGCATTGCCAATTATTGAAACTCAAGCAGGTGATGTTTCTGCATATATTCCTACAAACGTAATTTCAATTACGGATGGACAGATATTCCTTGAGTCAAACTTATTTAACTCAGGTGTTCGCCCCGCAATTAACGTTGGTATTTCGGTATCTCGTGTGGGTGGAAATGCACAGATTAAATCTATGAAAAAAGTAGCGGGTACTTTAAAACTCGATCAAGCGCAGTACAGAGAATTAGAAGCGTTCTCAAAATTTGGTTCTGATTTGGATGCCGCTACGATGGCGGTGATAAATAAGGGGAAACGCAATGTGGAGATATTGAAACAAAAACAATATTCACCAATGGCGGTTGAAAAACAAATTGCGATTATTTATTTGGGAACACGTGGATTACTTAGCGATGTTCCGGTAGATAAAATTCATGAATTTGAAACCACCTTTATTGCAAATATGGAAACACATCATCAAGGAATTTTAAATGATTTGAAAGCTGGGAAAATGACAGATGAGATTACGCACACACTTGAAAAAGTGGGTAAGGATATGGCCAAAAAATACGTTGCAGTTTAATATAGCTTATGTCGGGTAAATTAAAAGAAGTACGATTACGCATAACCAGCGTTACCAATACACAGCAAATAACCAAAGCGATGAAAATGGTTAGTGCTGCAAAATTGCGTAGAGCACAGGATGCTATTTTACAAATGCGTCCTTATGCAATTAAGATGGGCGAAATGCTTTCGAATATTGCCGCTGCAACGCAAGGTGATATAAACATTGAATTCGCTAAAGAAAAGGAAGTAAAACATCCTTTGATTGTAATTATTACTTCCGACAAAGGATTGTGCGGTGCTTTCAATACCAATGTAGTAAAAGCTGCAAAACGATTGATTGATGAGCGATACAGCAAATTACCTCAGCAAAATATTCATCTGATATTTGTTGGAAAAAAAGGATACGACCAATTAAAGAGAAGTAGTTGCAACTTGAATACAAGCTTTCAGCATTTGTTCCATAAAGTAAGTTTTGAATCGGTTACAGAAGCAACGGAACATATTAAATCCGGCTTTGTTAGCGGGCAATATGATGAGGTATTCGTTATCTATAATAAATTCAAAAATGCAGCTACTCAAATCTTGGAAACAGAACAATTCCTGCCCATAAAAAAAGTAGAATCTGAAACCACAAAAACTTCTAATACCGATTATATTTTCGATCCGGATAAATTCAAATTAATTGAAGAGCTGGTTCCGAAAATTTTAAATACCACTTTCTTCAGATATATACTTGATAGCAATGCTTCTGAACATGGTGCACGTATGACGGCTATGGATAAGGCAAGTGAAAACGCCAATGATTTATTGCGTGATCTTAAAATTCAATACAACCGTGCACGACAAGCAGCAATTACAACAGAGCTTACAGAAATCGTAAGTGGAGCTGCTGCATTGGAAGGTAATTAAACAGAAATATTTTATTTTATTAATACAGGTGTTTGCAAATGCAGGCACCTTTTTCTTTATAAGATATTTTCATCAATTACTACCCTATTGCGCAAAAGCAGTTATTACTTTTCTCAATACATCTGCGTGAATTTTTAAATCCGCATAATTCCTTTCTATAGTTCTAATCATTTCTGCCCGTTTCAAAAAAAATGTGAGTTTAAAAATCTGAATGCAGATTACCCTCGTAGGTAACTCGATATCAAATTTTATTTCACATTAAATTTTACAAAATGAAACGTTATGTACCGCAGCTTTTTCAGCTTGCCAAACATACCTGCTTTGCAGGTTTAGTTTCGGTGTTAGGGTTTAGTTCTCTGATGGCTTCAAGCCATAGGGAAGCGCCCTTTATTGCCAATGATCCGTTGGCTGACAACACCGATTTGTATGTATTCAGGAGTCCGGATGATCCGAATACAATTACCATTATTGCCAATTACATTCCGGCAGAATTGCCCTTCGGCGGGCCTAATTATCACACCTTTGGTGAAAACATCAGATATGAAATTCATATTGACAATGATGTTACCACTGTAGGTGATGATATTATTTACCGATTCACTTTTACTCGGGTGAATGAAGATCCCACCACTTTTTTTAACATCCGATTAGGTGCTCAAAATTTAAAGACTACCTATACTATGGAAAAAAGTACTGATGGTGGCGCTTCATTTACAGCTATCGTAACTGATGGCACTGTACCTCCGCCAAACATTGGTGCTCGTTCTATTGAAGATCCAGTAGTTGGTTTAGGTACTACTTACGAAACACTGATGACCAATGCAATTACGACCTCTGCAACTGGTGAAAAAGTATTTTGTGGTCCTGCTGATGATCCTTTCTTTGTGGATCTTGGTGGAATTTTCGATTTGGGTAACGCACCTCGTCAGGGTGAAAATCCCAGAGATGGTTTAGGGTATTATAACTGCCATACCATCGCTATTCAAATACCTATTAACATGTTGCAAAAAGATGGTTTAGGTGCGGATGATGCTGAAAATATTCTTGACGGCAATTATGTAATCGGTGTTTGGGCTAGCTCAAGCCGACCTGCTATGCGCACATTAAATGGAGATGGTACTGAAACTGTTTCTGGCGATTGGGTACAGATTTCTCGTTTGGGAATGCCTTTAACGAATGAGGCTATTATTCCAATTGGAGAAAAGGATTATTGGAATTCATTAACACCTTACACTGAAGATGCTGCACATAATGCGTATTTCTATAACCCTGAATTAGCATTGTATATGGATGATGATTTATTTGGTGGTGCAGTGCCTCAATTTAAAAAATTGCGCATTCAGAAAAATTCTTTAGGTGCTTATGGTTTTGGCAATGGTCAGGACGGATTGTATGCATTAAAAGGAACTGATGCCGTAGCCGGAACAGCTTTGGATGATGCTATTTTCGGAACGCTGTTATTACCTGCTGCTGGAAGTCCACGTTCGGTTGATTTATGGCCTTTGTTTTATACCGGTGCACCTAATCTTGCACCCTACCAATTAGCCACAGGCAAAGAAGGAAACCCATTAGCTCCCGGCAAACCATTCATCAACAATTTCCTGCCTTCAGGTGGTGATATGTTGCGTATTAATATGGCTGTACCGCCAACAGACCGCATGGATCCTTTATTCAGTTCTGAAGGATTATTATTTGCTGCGGTTTTGGGATTAATTAACTCAGACTATAATACAACTGCAGATTTGCAATTCATTCCTAATATGGATGGATTTCCTAACGGTCGTCGCCTGGAAGATGATGTAACTCGTATTGAGTTGCAAGCTGTCGGTGGAATCGTATTAGCCGCAATTGGTTTGTGGTATGATGATTATGATCCTGCTACCTCTGCTACTCCATTGACAAGTGATCTGCTTAAAAACATTTATTACACAACACGAGTGGAGGCAAATGATAAGCCATTTCAATCTTCATTTCCTTATGTGGCTGCTCCTTGGAGAGGCACAGATGTAAGTTTCGATTAATCCATTTTTAAATCAAATTATATGAAAAATATTTTAAATAACACAAGTAAAAAGCTAAGCACCATGCTAATTGCCGGCGCAATGGCTTTTACTGCAATGGCATCCAGCCACAGGGAGGCACCGATGATATCGGGAGATCCGCTGGCGGATAATACCGACTTGTATGCCTTTCGCAGTCCGGATGATCCCAACACGATCACCATTATAGCGAATTATATTCCGTTACAATTGCCGCATGGCGGACCAAACTATGCAAGCTTTGGTGAAAATATTCGCTACGAAATTCATATTGATAATGATATTAACACAACCGGTGATGATATTATTTATCGTTTCACTTTTAGTCAGATGAATGAAGATCCAACAACGTTTTTTAATATTCGTCTTGGCGCTCAGAATCTGAAGACTACCTACACTCTTCAAAAGAGTATTGATGGTGGTGCTTCCTTCACTACAATTATTACAGATGGTATTGTACCACCAAACAATATTGGTGATCGTTCCATTTCAGATCCTGTTGTAGGATTAGGAACTACTTATGCGGAATTAATAGCAGGCGCTATTGCTACCACAGATGGTGGTGAAATGGTGTATGCAGGTCCTGCAGATGATCCATTTTTTGTGGACCTCGGTGGTATTTTCGATTTGGGTGATGCACCTCGTGCTGATGGTATGCCGCATGACGGCGTGGCTTGTTTAAATGTACATTCCATCGCATTAAAAATTCCTATTTCTCTTTTGCAAAAAGATGGTCTGAGTGCCGATGATGCAGAAAATATTTTAGACGGTAATTTTGTGATTGGTGTTTGGGCAAGTGCAAGCCGCCCTGCAATGCGTACTTTAAATACTGATGGAACTGTTTCTGATTCCGGTGAATGGATTCAAGTTTCTCGTTTAGGTATGCCGCTTACTAATGAAGCTGTAATTCCAATTGGTGAAAAAGATTATTGGAATTCTCTTTCTCCATATGCAGAAGATGCTTCACACTCTGAATATTTCTACAACCCTGAACTTGCATTGTACATGGATGACGATTTGTTTGGTGGAGCCGTTCCAGGATTTTCAGCATTACGTATTCAAACTGCATCTTTAGGTGCTTATGATTTTTCAAATGGAGCTGATGGTTTATATGGTTTAAAAGGTTCTGCAGCTGTAGCTGGAACTGCATTAGATGATGCTATTTTCGGAACACTGTTATTACCTGCTGCCGGTAAGCCTCGTTCAGTTGACCTTTGGCCGCTATTTTTAACAGGTGCTCCTAATCTTGCCCCTTATCAATTGGCAACAGGTAAGTTAGATGGTAACCCATTAGCTGATGGTAAGCCTTTCATCAATAACTTTCTTCCTAACGGAGGTGATATGTTGCGATTGAATATGGCAGTTCCTCCAACGGATAGAAACGATCCTGCATTTAGTTCTCTTGGACTTATTCAAGCGGCTGTGTTAGGACTTACTGATCCTATTTATACAGCAACTGCAGATTTGGAATTTATTCCGAATATGGATGGATTTCCAAATGGTCGTCGTTTGGAAGATGATGTAACTCGCATTGAATTACAAGCAGTGAGCGGTGTAGTATTAGCCGCAATCGGTTTGTGGTATGATGATTATATTCCTGGGACTTCACCATCTCCGGTTACTACCGATTTGTTGAATGTATTAGGTTATACTACCGGTGTAGAAAGTAACGATACTTCTTTCAAAGCTGAATTTCCTTATGTGCAAACTCCTTGGAGTGGTACAGGAAAATGCAGTGGAGTAGTGGTTGATTATTTTGCTACTGCCGGCGATTGTTCTGCACCTACAGATTTAGTAGCAACTTCTATCACAGATAATTCTGCGGTTTTAAGTTGGACTTTAAACGGTTCATTAGCATACGATATAAAATATGCTGCAGTGGGATCAGGTATGTTTACTACAGTAACTACCACAGAAGGATCATTAACTATTACTGATTTAATGCCATGTACCGCTTACCGTTTTAAGGTATCCGCTATTTGTGCTACAACGGGTAAAGTTGTATCTGCTATTTATTCTTTCACTACTACTGGAGAAGGATGTGGCAGAATTGCAAACAATGAATCTTTTGCCGAAGTATTTCCAAATCCTGCAAAGGATGTATTGCAAATAACTTATGCAATGCAGGGAGCATCAACTGCCCGTGTTTTGGATATTACAGGTAAAGTATTTCTACAACAATCTTTTGCCGCTTATGATGGCATACAAACAGTTAATTTAAATGTACAATCACTTCCTTCAGGAATGTATTTCCTTGAAATGAATAATAGTACAAATCAGATTATTAATAAAATAGTAATCGCCAAATAGTTTTCATTGTGTGGGTGGTGCGCAGGTATCACCCACACATTTTTTTTACAACACAAAAAGTTACCACAATGAAAAAAATATTTTACACTGTAATTCTGGTTTCAGCAATCGGTATTACCACGTTACAATTTTCTGCATGTTCCAATACACAAGGCAACACAGCACAAACATTTAGCGGAATTGAAATTCCTGATTTAATTGACAGAGATATTGCCGCAGGTTCAGAAACGGAATATGAAGAATTACATACTCGTTTTGATAATGCAATTTTAGTTTTAGAAAAACATCCCGATGATATCAAACAATTTCTCACTATTGCTTCAGTATATATTGCCGAAGCTCGCATTACTGGAAATGGAGCGTATTATAATGATGCTGCATTGCGCATGTTGAATCATGTAATTGATCAGAGTATGGGAAATAATGATAACCTCTATCTTGCAATGAGTATGAAGAGTGGTGTGCTTTTAAGTTTACATCAATTTGGTATGGCCTTAAATACAGCGCAAAATGCATTGGCTTTAAATAACCATAATGCAACCGTGTATGGTGCACTTACAGATGCAAATGTTGAGTTAGGAAATTATAATGAAGCAGTAAAAGCATGTGATGCCATGTTGAGTTTAAAACCGGATATCCGCTCTTATGCAAGAGCTTCTTATATACGCCAGATTTATGGTGATAATGCAGGTGCCATTGATGCAATGAAAATGGCTGTAACTGCAGGTGTTGCCGGTATGGAAAATACAGAATGGGCAAGAGTTACTTTGGGTGATATTTATTTTACCATGGGCAAATTGGATATTGCAAAACAAATTTATAATACTTCATTACAATATCGTGCGGATTATACTCCTGCACTTGCCGGACTTGCAAAAGTGGCAATGACAGAAGGAGATTATAAGCAAAGTATTGATCTTTTAGAACAAGCTATTACTATCAGAAGTGAATCACATTATGTAAGTATGCTTGCAGAAGCTTATCAATTATCCGGTAATACAAAAAAAGCAAAAGAAATTAATGAAGATGTGCTTGAGTTATTATTAGATGGTGAAAAAGAGCAGAAAAATTATGTGGTAAAACATCATAGTGCAAGAGAATTAGCACAAGCATATTTTGCAGCAAATGATTTAAAAAATGCAATGAAGTATGCATTGCAAGATTTAGAAATGCGTCCGAATAATATAGATGCAAATGCACTTGCTGCATGGATTAGTTATAAGAGTGGTGATATGCAAACTGCAAAAATGTATGCAGACAAAATGCTTGTAACCGGAATTCAAAACAGTGATTATTTATATAAGGCATCATTGATTTATAACAGCAATGGGGATGTAGCAAATGCAGAAAAGTATGCGGAATCAGCAAGCAATATTTCGCCATACTATAACAAAGTGTTTTCAAGTATTTAATGCTCCTGTAAAATTCAAATGATGAAAAAGTATTTGATCTTTTGCGGGTTGCTATTGCTTGGCATCAGTGTATCCGCACATACTATAAATTATACGCTGGAAGAAACAAGTGGTAATAGAGTATTTATTGATTATGTGTTGCTTGGGTTTAAACATATTTTGCCTTTGGGTTTAGATCATATTTTATTTATTCTGTGTATTTTCTTTTTAAATAAAAATCTGAAATCCGTTTTAATTCAGGCGAGTATGTTTACACTTGCGCACTCTATTACACTTGGATTAACAGCCGCAGGAATTATTAATCCACCGGGTAGTATTGTTGAAACTCTGATAGCACTTTCAATTGCAATGCTTGCTATAGAAAATATTTACAGAGATAAAGTAACCGGAGCCCGATTGATTACCATTTTTGTTTTTGGTTTAGTTCATGGAATGGGTTTCGCCGGTGCGCTTGCGGAAACAGGAATTCCCAACGATGCATTCCTGGAAGCAATAATCGGATTTAATGTTGGTGTGGAGTTAGGTCAGGCAACAATTATTCTTCTCGCATTTATAACTATCAGCTATAATTTTTCTAAGAAAATTTGGTATCGCAGGCGCATTATTATTCCTATTTCTCTTTCTGTGTTATTGATTTCGTTGTGGTGGACAGTGGAAAGATTTTTAACAATTCAATTCTAAAACAATGAAAAATTTTATACTACTTTTTTTATTCTCAGTTGTAATAGTTAAAACAAATGCGCAATCATTGCATGGTGTAATTTATGATAATGACGGTGTAACTATTCCAGATGTGTATTTAACCAATACTACAAATACAGAACATGCACATACAAATATTAATGGTGAATTTACTATCACCGGAATTGCAATTGGCGATACTTTAAATATCAGTCATATTGGATATGCTTCTACAATTTTTGTTGTGCAAAATGATGAGGAAATTAAAATTACTTTACCTGATAATGCAGTGGAATTAAATGCCGTAGTTATTTCGCCTTCGGTGCAATCACTCAATGTGATTTCTAAAGTGGATTTACTTACAATGCCTGTAAATTCAAGTCAGGAATTATTGCGCAAAGTACCCGGCTTATTTATCGGCCAACATGCCGGTGGTGGCAAAGCAGAACAAATGTTTTTACGTGGATTTGATATTGATCACGGAACAGATGTAGCAGTTACAGTTGATGGTGTTCCGGTGAATATGGTTTCGCATGCGCATGGACAAGGATATGCTGATTTGCATTTTGTTATTCCAGAAACAATTCAATTTATTGATTTTGGTAAAGGCGCATATTATGCTGATCATGGTAATTTAAATACTGCAGCATATATAGATTTTCATACTGTGGAAAGGCCTGAAGAAAGTATTATTAAAACAGAATTTGGAAGTTTTAATACAATGCGTTTAGTTGGTTTATTAAATCTACTGAATACCAAAAATCATCACTTGTATTTTGCAGGAGAGAATATTAATACCGATGGACCATTCATTGCTTCTCAGAATTTCAGACGATATAGTGGAATGATAAAATACAGCGGCATTTTAGCAAATAAGGATAAAATAATTTTCACCGCTTCTGCATTTAATAGCAGTTGGGATGCAAGCGGTCAAATACCAAACAGAGCAGTGGAAGAAATTGGCAGATTTGGTGCTATAGATTCTACCGAAGGTGGAAATACCGGCAGAAGAAATATTGCTTTGCAGTATAACAAATATATCAATCGCAATACTTCAATTCAGAATACTATTTATTTTGTGAATTATGATTTCGAATTGTTTTCCAACTTCACTTATTTTTTAGAAGATTCAATTAATGGTGATCAAATCAGACAATACGAAAATCGAAATTTATATGGTGGTGTTTCTGAATTATTACATGAAATACAAAAAGGTGCAGTTGATATTACACTGAAAGCTGCTATCGGTTTGCGCAATGATCAGGTGAATGAAATTGGATTATCACATACGGTAAACCGAACAGAAGAATTAGAGGTAATTCAATCTGGAATTATTAATGAATTAAATGTATATAGTTATCTCGATCTTGAATTTGCTTTTGGAGATTTTTTAATTAATCCGGGTGTAAGAGTTGATTATTTTAATTTTATGTATGATGATAAAACCGCAGAATTATATACAAACGAATCACAATCAAAAGCGATAGTAAGTCCAAAATTTAATCTGATATATAATCCCAATAATACCATTCAATATTATTTTAAATCTGGTATGGGATTTCATTCCAACGATACACGCACTATTATTTATGAGAATGTAGAAAATGCATTGCCAAAATCAATAGGTTCTGATTTAGGCGTATTATGGAAACCTTCGCAAAATGTGTTGGTGAATGTAGCAGTTTGGACTTTATTTCTTGAGCAGGAATTTGTATATGTAGGTGATGCAGGTGTGGTGGAACCCAGTGGTAAAACATGGCGCAGTGGAGTAGATGCAGGTGTACGTTTTCAAATTACCAAAGGCTTATTTATGTATTCTGATTTTACCTATGCTTACGCACGATCAGTGGATGAAGAAGAGGGTGAAAATTATATTCCACTTGCTCCTATTTTTACATTAACCGGTGGTATTACTTATAATACCGGAAAAGGATTTTATGGCGGATTGCATTACAGAGGCATGGGCGACAGACCGGCCAATGAAGATTACTCAGTAGTTGCAAAAGGGTATAATGTATTTGATGGAAATATTGGTTATGCATTTAGTAAAATTGACATTGCTTTTTCAGTGCAGAATTTATTGAATACCGAGTGGAATGAAACACAATTTAATACTGAATCCCGCTTGTATGATGAGCCTGCTCCGGTAGAGGAAATTCATTTTACACCAGGTACCCCCTTTGCATTTAAATGCAGTTTTCAATATGCCTTTTAACGCAGATAGAATATTGATTGTGGAATAGGTGCTTATTGTTTTACTGAGAAATCTATACTGTTTAATAAATAGAAATTCTCAAAAGTATTATCTTCATACGAAATCTGTAAACTGTATGAAGTACCACACCTATCTAATCCTTGCATGTTTAATGGCAATTGTTTCATGCAACACATCAGAAAAAATGGATGCAACTTCCTTACAAAATTTTGGAGAAAAATATGCAGAGGCTTGGAGCAGTCAAGATCCACAGAACCTTGCATCGTTTTATGCCGAAGATGGCTGGTTGCAGATAAATGATGGAATTCCCGCAGTAGGACAAACAGCAATTGCGGTATCCGCTCAGGCATTTATGTTTGCCTTTCCTGATATGAAAGTAACTATGGATAGTCTTGTTACAAACGATACGATAACTGCATTTCATTGGACACTAAATGGCACCTATAAAAAGAATGGAAATAAAGTACAAATCAGTGGAATGGAATTATGGAAGTTGGATACACATGGTTACATCACACAATCCAAAGGAAGTTATAATCAGGAGGAATATGATAATCAACTTAAAGATTCTATAAATGGTATCGGGTATTGAGTATCGGGTATCTCTAATTAACATTGACTATTGACTATTGAGCGTTGACAAAAAATGTTTCGGGTTTCAGGTTAAAAAACTCATCGTTAATTAGAGATTACTCACCATAAGGCTATTGGCAGTTGGCAAAAAAACTATGACTTTTGACTTTGACCATTGACAAAAAAAAATACTGAGACTATTTTACAAGAATGTTTCGGGTTTCAAGTTATACAACTCATCGTTAATTAGAGAGCACTCACCATAAGGATATTGGCAGTTAGCATTTGGCTATTGGCAAAAAATTTTGACTTTGAAAAAAAATCATTACTCATTGCTGATTTTTTTATTCACTATTCACCACTCACTATTCACTATTTGCGTTTTGCCAATTGCTTATTGCTAATTTTTCTCACCATTCACCATTCACCAATCTTCATTGTCTGAACTGTGATTGAATGATTTGTTGATTTGTAGGAATTAAAAAATTCCACTCACTACAATAAGTTATTTTTTAATTGCTTTGCGTTCTTTGCGTATTTTTTCTTAGCGTTCTTTGCGGTAATTTTTTCACTATTCACTTTTCACCACTCACCATTTACCATTGCATTTTGCTTATTGCTAATTGCTAATTGCTTATTATTTATTCACCATTCACCATTCACCAATCTTCATTGTCAGGAATTCAAATTCCACTCACCACATAAGTTATTTTTAATTGCTTTCTTCTGCATTTTTTAGCTCTTGCGGTAATTTTTTCACTATTCACTTTTCACCACTCACCATTTACCATTGCATTTTGCTTATTGCTTATTGCAAATTATTTTTCACCATTCACCATTCACCATTCACCATTCACCATTCACCATTCACCATTCACCATTCACCATTCACCATTCACCATTCACCATTCACCACTCACTTTTCACCATTCACTACTTAACCGCAGTTACACCTTGTTGCAAATACGCATCCAATCCACATTGTAAAAACTCTGCATACTTACTTACATCCGGTTCGTAAGGTGAAGGTTGATTCAGCATTTTTCCATCAGGTGAAATAAGTACATAATACGGTTGTGAATTCACGCCGAAATAACTGCTTTGAAAATCACTCCACTTATTGCCAACCGTGCGAATTTTTTTACCACTAAATGCAGAAATATATTGATCCTCTTCCGGCAACATTTCTTTATCATCCACATATAAACTCACCAATACATATTTTGAAGAAATCAAATCATACACTTCTTTCTCCGGCCACACATGCTCTTCCATTTTTCTGCAATTCACACAAGCCCATCCTGTAAAATCTATCATTAGTGGCTTACCTGTTTCTTGTGCAAATGCAATTGCTTCATCAAAATCATGAAAGCAATTAAGCCCTAACGGACAATGTGAATCCTGCTGATAAATACTATAGAACATCGGTGGTGCAAATCCACTTGCCAATTTCGGATTAGAACCTTTAATTACTCCATATCCAAAATATCCCGTAAAAATAAAAATATCACAGCAAGAATTCCACGTACAGGAGAAAGTTTTAATTTCCCCGGACTATCATGCGGAAATTTCAGCCATCCCATCAGATAAATAAATATGCCTAAACTGCAGACTGCCCATATCGCAAAAAATATCTCTCGCTTTAATAATCCCCAATGCGAAACAAGATCCGCATTACTTAAAAATTTAAATGCAAGTGCCACTTCTATAAATCCCAATACCACTTTCACACTGTTCAGCCATCCACCGGATTTTGGAAGTTTATTCATCATCTGCGGGAATGCCGCAAATAATCCAAATGGAATTCCGAGTGCCACACCAAAGCCTATCATGCCTACTAATAAATTCATTTGTCCGCCTTCTGCTGTTAGTGTGCCCACTAATAAACTGCCCAGTATCGGACCAGTACATGAAAACGAAACTAAAGCTAAAGTCAGAGCCATAAAAAATATACCTACCAATCCGCCAACAGAAGAAGCATTATCCGCTTTATTCAACCATGAAGCCGGTAGTGTGATTTCGTAAAAACCAAAAAATGAAAATGCAAACACCATGAACACCACAAAGAATCCCACATTCAAATACACACTTGTAGAAATTGCATTTAATGTATCCGGAGGTAGTTTATAAATTACAAACGGCAGAGATAACAATGCATAAATAAGCACAATACAAAAGCCATAGAAAAATGCTTCGAATACACCCTTCGATTTATTTTGCGAACGCTTCGTAAAAAAACTCACCGTCAGCGGAATCATCGGGAACACACACGGCGTAAGCAATGCAATTAATCCCCCGATAAATCCCAATAAAAAAATACTCATAAATCCTTTGTTCGCTTCATCAGCCGCCACTGCCTCGCCACCACATAAACTCAACGGTGTATTATCAATATTAAATTGCAGTGCAGCAGTATCCACTTGTAGCGAAGTTTCTTCACCCTCTTCAGATACTACACCACTTATTAAATCAACAGAAAACTCTTTTATTTCCGATGGCAAACATTGCGTAGCATCACAACACATAAATTCATAAGAACCTTTCACGGTTGCGCTGCTGTCGTTAACCGTAATTTTTTGTCGGAAGTGTGCCTCATGTTTAAAATATTTCAGCAGCATATTATCAAAAAGCGGTTCCTTCTGTTCCTCTGGTTTTATCACCTCTTCCACCTTACCATTTAAAGTATAGCCACCCGTTTTAGCATTCGAAAAAGTAAACGAAGTTGGTATCGGTCCGCCCGGTTTTATATCCTGCGCATACAGTTTCCATCCATCATCTATCGTAGCCTTAAAATGAATATAATATTCCGTGTCCGATATCTTTTCCGAACTCACCTTCCATTTCACCGGAGTCAGCAAGCCATTCGTAGTAGTAATTTTATTATCAAGTGTTTCGCCCGCATCCGCTTTCAGATTAAAAGTAAAATCAATTGCATCCGGTGGCAGACATTGCTTATCGTCGCAAGTCATAGATTCCACATATCCTTTCAGCACCACATCTTTAGTAACCGTAACCACTTTGCGCAGCGTCAGTCTTTTCTTGTAATAACTCAGCGTCATGTTGTCGAACAGCGGTTCCACAGCCACCTCTTTTCTACCCAATGCCTCCAATGGTTTCGACAAATCAATACCCGCAGGCACCCCTTCAAAATTCACCGAAGTCGGTATCGGTCCACCCGCATCTATGTCTGTACCATACACTTTCCAGCCATCCTCTATCGTCGCTTTAAATATTAAAGTGTATTCATTAGGTCCTGTTTTTTCCGAGCTCATTTCCCATTGCACAGGATTTAATATCTGCGCCCGGGCCACAAAAGCGAATAATACCGATACTATTAATGTGCTGATTGTATAAAAACTTAATTTCCTCATACCGTTAAAAATTACATCGGTAAAGTTAACCCATTCACCTTTTAATTAATTCCTGAATGGCTTTCCACTTCTTATCTTGACATGTGGAGGAGAAGAATTTTGAAATAGATTTTTTAGGAGCTATTTCCTGGAAAAGATTTCGGATGAAGTGTTGCAGCAATTTAATAAACAAGAATAAAAATAATTAGGAGCTATTTCCCGCTATCCGTTCCAAGTCCGCCCCCGTGAAAAACGGGGGGGCTTCTTCTCCCTGGGGGCTAAAATGCTATGTGTTTTAAAAGTTCTAATTCTTCAATATAAAAATCTATAAAAAAAAAAATTGGATTAAAATAATTTTAAGCTTTCAACACTTAAAGTATCCAATTTTCGATGTAACATGCGATGACAATTTGAACATACAAGTGCAAGATCAATTAGACTTGTTTTAGTTGTGCTTGTAAAATCTGAAAGTGGAATACGATGATGACATTCAATATATTTATATCCTAACTCACCATATTTTTTATGAAAATCAAATTCGCAAGCTTCACATAATAAATATCCATTTCTCTTAAATTCTGCTTCCTTCTTTTTCTTAATAATAGTAGAGTCTCTTTCACGATACTTATGTAGCTTAAAAATAACGGCGCCTTCTTGAACGGTATTAAGTTCTCCTTCTTCCTCTTCAGGAATAATATAAAGCTTGTTTGGCAATTCAGGATCTGAAGCAATTTGCCTTATATGTATAGCTAATTTATGAAGATGCTCAGTATTAAATTGAAATTCTTCAAATACTTTTTTATCTAAATGACTATATGCTTGCATTCCTTTACCAGTATAACTTGAATCTATTGCAAGAAAATTACTGAGCTTTAATCCAACCCCATTTGGATTTCTAAATTTCACCTCATCAGGTCTTATATCAAAAATGGGTAATCTATTAAGCAATCGGGAAAGCTCAATAATGTCTGGATTATTTGCATGTATTTTACCTGGCTCTAATCTGGAATAAAGGTCAAGTGCTAAAATAATTTCATCTCTATGCCAAGGTGGATTACGCATTTGAACCTTTAACTATTTATTCTCAAGATTTATTTAATGGTTTGAAGATAGTTATTTCTTGCTCATTCTATCCCATTATGAAAATAAGACTTAGATTGATAAAAATCATATAGACTTTTATTTCGGTAAATACCCAGTACTCTTTTTCCAATAATAAATAACCGAACATCAATACTCACCCGTTTTTTCAATTTCTAGTTTTATGCTACTTTCATGCTCACCTCAGATTAGTAATAGTACTTAAGGTCAAATAAAATTTCGTTCTTCATTTTTTTTATTTCCAACTTTAATAAAAATTTTTTTTTGATAACAATATTATTAATCAACAATTGTACTTTAGCCTATTCATAGTTATTAATTAATAATTACATAGCTCTAAGGTGCTAATCAATTATGGAGTAGCATTATTGCAGCTATCTAAATAAAATTAATCATGCAAAAATATTTGTACCTAATTCTTATTTCTTTTTTTGGTTCTAATTCTTTCTCTCAAGACTATAATTTAACATTAGAACTTCAAAGAACATATAATATTCTAAAGGATAGTGCAACTGGAACATGTTTTTTAATAGAATCAAATCAAAAGAACTATTGGGTTACAGCAAAACATGTATTAGGTCAAGTTAAAAACAATCAAAAGATTGATTTTTATATTTTGCACGATAATAGTTGGACAATTAGTTCTGGAATTGTTTTATTGCATTCAAACCCTTCAATTGATATCGCATTAATAGTTCCATCTGACACAACTAAAGTAAATGCAATAAGTATAAGACAAGTCGAAGCTGTATTGGGAGATGAAGGCTTTTTTCTTGGATATCCTTTTGGTATGAGGACTAATGATAATAGCAAGTTAAATGGAGGTTTCCCTTTTCCTTTAATTAAAAAATGTGTGTTCTCTGGCAACTACAATGAAAACGGACTTAATATCTTGATTTTTGACGGAAATAATAACCCTGGATTTTCAGGAGGACCAATATTCATTAACGATAGATTCGACTCAAATAATACTAAGCTATATTTATTTGCAATTGTTTCTTCTTATTATCCTCAGAAGAATCAAATGATAACACCTGTTGGTACATTCGACTACGTTGAAAACTCAGGGATTATTTTCGCCTACAGTTCAGGATACATAAAAGAAATACTTTCACTAAATGGACTTTAAATTTTTAATGATGATAATCTTTTATCATCTATCCATTAACAATCAGAACCCCACATCCCCCTTCCCCACCTTTTTAAATTTAGCTTTACACTTTGCAAAATCAGAACTTTTCTTTCTATCTGAAATAGCAACTCCTCAAAACAAAAACAATATACCCAAAACCGAAAAATGATTTCTAAAATTAAAGTATCCACTATCTATGAATGCTCCTTAGAAAGAGCATTTAAAACACCAATGCTTTGCGATGTTTCAAAAGTGCATACCGGTTTTGGAATTATGCCCAAAGTAACTCACTGCACCGAAGATGAAAATTGGGGACAGCCGGAAGTACAAAGAAAGTATTTGCTGCAAAATCATTCTCTCAAAAAGGGGGCTTTGCTTCCGTTGATAAAGTAATTGAACGCATTGAAAATAAATATTGGAAAATAGAGGTGAGTGATTTTCAATCTTGGATGTTAGGCTTCTATAAGTTTGAAGGCGAATGGAAAACGACAGAACTCGAACCTAATAAAATTGCTGTTGAATATGTGTATTCCTTACATTCAAATATTGCTATTCTTTATCCATTAAATTGGTTGTTTGCAAATGCATTCTGGAAAACATATATGAAAAGAGTGTTAGAAAATGTAAGAGTGATGGCATATAATAATGAACCCTATTTATATGCATAGAAAAAGTTAAAAACGTTTTAATAAATAAAATTCAACAATTTTGAATCGTAAAGAACTTCTAATATTTTTTACCTTCTTTATACAAGCTTGCAATACTCCTGATATGAAAATTACTGTCGCTGATAAAATAATAATTGCAAACATTCCCAGTGGTTCAGGTATTATTAAATCAGGTGATGCCTATTATATTATTGGCGATGACTCTCCTTTTTTATTCGCATTGAATAATGAATTTAAAGTCACTTCCCAAACACAGCTTTTAGATGCAGCTAATTTTTCAGATAATAGAATTATTAAATCAGAAAAGCCTGACTTTGAAGCAGTGGAAATGATTGGAGAAAATGAAGTCGTGATTTTTAGTTCCGGTTCTAAATCTCCTCAAAGAAATATTTTTTTTCGTATCCTATTAAACGATTCTTTAATTATCGAGAAGCATGATGTTACTGACTTTTATGATAAGCTCAGAAAATTACCGATACTAAAAGATTCAGAATTAAATATTGAAGCAACTGCTTTTACAACAATCAGATTTTTCTTTTTAATCGCAAAAAGAATGTAATTATACAATTTGATTATAAAGATTTATTAGCTTACTTAAGAGAAGAGATTGCATTTCCAAAACCGGAAATCAAACAATTTATCTTGCCAAAAATAAATGGAATAGAAGCCGGCTTTTCCGGAGCCACAGCTTTAAAAGGAGAACCCAAAATTATTTTTACCGCATCGGTGGAAAATACAAATAATGCGTATGATGATGGTGAAATCTTAGGAAGTGTTATTGGTGTAATTGATATTTCAAATAATACAATCTCTGATGCTATTATTTATTGTCAAATACCTAATACAGATATTAATTTAAAAGTGGAATCAGTAACTGTTGAAGAAGAAATTGCAAAAGGAAAAATAAAAGTGATTCTGATTACTGATGATGATCAGGGTAATTCAACTATACTTAAAAGTATCCTGGAATGGCAAAATTAATTCTCAAATAATTCACTCGTTAAGTACTTGAATTAATTTAAGTTTTATATTGTGATATCAGAAAGCATCACCCTGTTCTCTCCATTCCCTGCACCGGAAAACTATTAATACACCATCTAAACCTATTAAAAAAAATACACGGCAAAGTGCAATAAGATGCACTTTAAGTGGTAATAGATAGGAAATTTTTTTCTTTTCCAATTAAAAGAGCCGTATAATGCACCTTTTTTAAATAAAAAAACAAAACACACCTATTTACAATTCTATCAAACCAGATATAAAAAACTGATAACGGAATGAATCACGATATTGACAATTTTTATTTAACCAAAGAAGAACCCAACAGAAGTTGTTTGATTGCATTGCGAAATATTATTCTTAATCAGGATACTGATATTACCGAAACTCAGAAATATGGAATGCCTTGTTTTTGTTTTAAGAACAACATGTTTTGCTATTTATGGACTGACAAAAAATCGAATGAACCATACATACTTATGGTAGAAGGTAAATATCTTAATCACCCGGAATTAGAAGAAGGCAATCGTAACCGAATGAAGATTTTAAGAATAAATCCAAACAAAGACTTGCCGATAAAAACTATTGAAAGCATTTTGCTAAGCGCACTGGAATTATATAAGAATGGTAAGATTAATTCAAAAAAATATGAAAATTAATATTTCGTACTATTTTTAGAAATCATCAAAAATTATCACTTCTAAAAAATATGTATGTCACCTGAAGAACAAGAAGAGCTATTCAAAAAAATTTTTTATGGACTTGAAGTAACTTATGAAAAACTTATTGAATATTAAAAACAGAAGAATTCTGTGCTAGTTATTTTACAGGAGGGTAAAATCGTAAAAACAAAACCGGAATAAACGTATATTTTCTAAACATGAATTATTGATATACCTATTTTTTTTTACATATATCCCTGCGCTCTTCGCCCTCTGACCACAGTAAAAAAATAATTATTTACACGCCCACCGGCACACCTTTTAAAAACGATTGAAAAATTAATCTGCCATCTGTGTTTTTAAGAATTTCTTCCGATGCTCTTTCAGGGTGTGGCATCATACCAAACACATTGCGATTTGCATTACAGATACCTGCAATATTATACAAAGCACCATTCGGATTTGCGGCATCTGTTATATTGCCTTCTTCATCGCAATAGCGAAATAATACTTGTCCGTTATTAATTACTTGTTGTAAAGTTTCTTCATCTGCATAATATCTTCCTTCTCCATGCGCCATAGGAATTTTTAATACTTTCGACAATGGAATATTTGCAGTCATGCGGTTATCATTATTATCCGCTTTCAGATAAATATTTTTACAAATAAATTGTTGACTTGCATTTTCTAATAATATACCGGGCAACAATCCAGCTTCACATAAAATCTGAAAACCATTGCAAATACCTATTGCATAACCACCATTATTACAATGCGCAATCACTGCTCCCATTATCGGACTGAAACGTGCGATTGAGCCTGTGCGCAATGCATCACCATAAGAAAATCCACCGGGCAATAATACACAGTCGTTGGTGGTGAGTCCGCCAAGATCATTTTGTTTGTGCCATAATTCTACTACTTCACAATGCATTACGTTGCGCATTACGTGAATTAAATCCTGATCGCAATTACTTCCCGGAAAGGTTACTACTCCAAATTTCATAGTTGAAAATTATTATGCAAAGTTAATATATTGAAAAGTGAAAACAATTCCCATACATGTCAAATGTAATATCTCGGCAGTGTCCCGATTTTTTAAATACGATAAATAGTAACCAATGATAATTGCAAATGGAATTGCAGCAGAAACAAATGCAGGAATGGTGATATAGCTATATAGAAATCCGGAAACTGCTCCAAATACTGCAAGGATCATCAGGGCATAAAGGTATTTTCTAATCTGTACTAAAAAGCCTCTCGAACGCTGATTTACAAAAGCAATAGCTGGTAATAAAAAACAGAGTACAAGAAAACATTTTATATACACGATAAAATGAGTTTGCGGAATTGTATTTTTGAAAATGGAATTATTACAGAAGTGGTCAATAAATCCGTGGAATCATACCAGAAACAAGCAGTAAACACTAAAAAATACTATTGTAATAAAACCGGAAATAAAAACGAAAAATTCACGCACAGTAGAAGAGCGCAATGCATATAATGCGTAAATACTAAACAAGGAATAAATTGCTGCAGGGAAATAAATAATACTCATGCATCCATTTAAAAAACCCGAATTGAAAAATGTCGTATCTGCACTTTTTTGATTATACACGCCAAACAACATTGCAATTAAAAGTGGTATAAAAAGATTAAGTATCAATGCTGGGGTAAATGCAATGAACTCATCAAATAAATAAATCAATAAATAATAAATTGCTGCCGGCACCAGATTTAATTTAGATGTAATTTTAAAAGCACGCAACAGTATAGAAAGTAAAATGCCCTGAATAAAAATGATGGTTATAGTGATATAGAATAATTGCTCCGGACTCAAATTATCCATATTTAGAACGTTTATAAAAAACCAATCAAAAATAGGAGTATGTAATTCAATGGGATTATAAGCATTAAACAAAACAGGATGTATGTTTAATGCAGCAAAATAGAGCAGCAAAAAAACAAAAGAAAAAGGATTGGCCGACTGCAATAATTTTAGCACCGTGTGAAATTAAAACTCAATACTGATAAAGGCTAAATTGCGCTTGTGAATACTTGGAATGATTACTTCATTAAATGCCACTTGTTTACCGGCTTGCGGTCGCAATTCTACTTCTTGCTTAGATGGATTGAACAAGCTTTTGCGATTTAATGTGCCGTCTGCCAGCATTTCATATTGTATCACATTCGAATTTTGTGAAATGTCTTCATTGTAAATAAAAAATAACCGCTCGATACAATTTGCAAATACAAAAGAGGAATATGCACCACGATCTTCTTTAGATACCTGTCGCTTGCGAATAATATTTGTCCAGTCAATTGTTCCCAGAGGGGATATACTTATAAGAAATACATCATTGTATTCGTAATAATCAACTTCCCGGGTAGAAGTGCGATAACCGTAATAAGGATCGTAATTAGTAAAGTCGTAATTCTCTGTTGTTTTTTGAAAATATTCCGATACCAACAATGCACCACCATCGGCTCTTGGAATTATCTGCATTGGTTTGTAAACAGGTATATACTTTTCTGATTTATCTGTTTTTGAAGAAATACTACTCAGCAATTCGGGTGAAAATTGTTCTGCATTTCTATTTAAAATTTCTCCGTCGAAAGGATCTATTTGCAGAAATACATAACCTGTCATCGAATTTTTATTTTGATCACCTGTAAAACCAATTGCAGTTATTGTATTGGTATGATTATCTACATCCAATTGCATCTCCCGCATACAATCCTCTTCTTTTATGTAGGCAATAATATAACTGTCTTTCACCGTTCCGCATGCAATGATATAAGAAACTTCCGCTTTTTCTTTTTTACAGGAATATTCTTTATTGCTGAATAAAAAAATAGGTATTCCTGCATTGCTCACCAAAGATTTTTCATTGGTAGCATCAAAATTAGCAGTGGGCATATCCACCACATTTACACTGGTTATTTTTCCTGTTGAATTTATAACTGCGGAAAGTAATTTACTGATTTTTCCTCCGCCAAATTCATATTGATATGCCATTGCAAATTCACCATTGCCAGAACGCAAGATGGTGTAATCAGAAAAATTATCTCCTATACGTCTGCTTGTTGAATCAATAATAATCGGTTCACCTTTTCTATCCGCATCTTCTCCAAATACCTGTGCAATTAGGAATGTTTGTTTGTTTTCTTTTTTAGTATAAAAATGAAATATTTGATTGCCAATTTTCAATACTTCTTTGCTTTGATATTCAGGTGCTTTTACGGTGATTTCCTTTTTGCGTCGCAAAGTCATTTGAGCATCATAAAACTCAAGTTCATCTTTATACTTGTATTTTTTATAGACTACAAGATCGCCGCCATTCATTCTGCCAACCACATCAAAACCCTCTAATTCAGAACTGAGTTTTTCTTCGTTAGAGATATAAATATTTTGAGCAATGGAAACAGAACCATTGTAAATGGTGAAAAGGAGAATTAAAATTTTAAAATAATTTTTCATTGCAAAATATAACGCAGCCAAACATAGCTTGTTTTGATTGTAAATTTACAAATATCAATTGTTAAGCTTCGGGTCAAATGCATCACGCAAACCTTCACCTATCAGATTGTATGTAGTTACAGTAATAAAAATTGCCAATCCCGGGAAAACAACCAGCCACCATGCATTGAAATTTGAACGACCTTCATTTACTAAGGAGCCCCATGTTACCGATTCCGGTGGAACTCCTACACCAAGAAATGATAGCGAGGACTCTACTAAAATAGCGGAAGCAATTCCAAATGCAATGGCAACCAACGCCGGAGCAATTCCATTGGGCAAGGCATGTTTTAATAACATACGTTGCCGGCTATAACCTAAAGATTGTGCTGCTTGCATAAATTCCAAATTGCGAATGCGCAACATTTCCGCACGGGTAAATCTTGCAATACCTGTCCATGATGTGAGCCCGATAATTATCATCACATTGACAAGCGAAGGTTTTGCAATTGCAGCAATAGTAATTATCAAAATAAAAATTGGAAGGGAATGAATGATTTCAATTAAACGGGAAACAATATTATCGGCAGGAATGTGGATGACTTTTTTTGCAAAAGGAAGCATGCCAATAAACTTTCCAATAAATGAAAACATAAAAACAATAATTGCAAATATGCAAAGGCTGATTAAGAATTGAAATGCAGCAGCTATTCCGGAATGTTGCAATGCATCTTCCAAAATAAAAGTGCGCATATGAAATGCATAATACCATGCAAAGAAAAATCCGAGGATAGTTGTCCAGAATCTGCCTCTGCTTGTTTGTAAAATATTATCGCCAAAAAATCCTGCAATCATGCCGAGTAATAATCCGACTATAGTTGCAATACCCATTGAAATAATTCCAATGCTAAGGGAAATACGTGTGCCGTGAATTAATCCGGCAAGTACATCTTCTCCTAAATTATTTGTGCCCAACCAATGACGAAAACGAGTGGGCATTTCAATCAATTTTCCATCCGACGATTTAAAAAATTGTTGACCGGAAGGACTTTTAAAATTGCTGTTCGCATAATCTTTTACTCCGGGAGAATAGGGAATAGGTGCCCAAATTACATTATCAAAAGGCAATTGTTTCCAATCGTCATACTGTGCATTTATTTGTAAAGTAGTTTCATTATTCTTTGTTAGTGTATAATTTTTTTTATGACTGAATGCAGGAAAAATAGTTGTGTGGCCATACTTTGCATATAATGGTTTTTCATTTGCAATTATTGGAGCTAATAGTGCAACACAAATTAAAATGAACAATACATATAAAGCAAAATAAGCAGGGCGATGTTTTTTAAATTGACGCCACACCATCTTATTGTAATGCTGATATGTAATTTGTTTTTGCATTTATTTGTTGTAAATAATTCTTGGATCTGCAATGCTGTATAAAATATCCGCAATTAAATATCCCAACAAAGTGAGTACACCGGTAATTGTAAAAACACTTACTATAACCGGGTAATCCTGATTGTAAATTGCCTGTATTATTTCCCTACCCATTCCCGGTATTGTGAAAATAGTTTCGAGGATTACAGAGCCACCTATTGCTGCCGGAAAAATATTTGAGAACACAGTAATTATTGGAAGCAAAGCATTGCGGAAAACATGTTTGTACAACACTTTATTTTCACTCAATCCTTTTGCTTGTGCAGTGCGGATATAATCCATAGAAATTATTTCGAGTGCGGATACTCTTGTAATTCTGCTGAGGAAAGCAAGTTGAGCATAGGTGTAACATATTGTCGGCAAAATAAGATAGGGAATATGAATACGAATCATTTCGAAAAAGCTAGCATCTTTTGGAATTCCTTCTACAGGCTGCACACCAGAAGCAGGAAATATTTTTAATATATCCGGATTTGAAAACGTCATTAATAGTAAGGTTGCAGTCCAAAAAACAGGCATGCTGTATAACACAAATAAAATCACTGTACTGCTGCGATCAAACAATCCATTTTTTTTGCTGCCGCTTTTAATCCAATTGGAATGCTAATTAAATATGCCAACAGCACAGAAGTGAATGTGAAGAATAATGACCAGCCAATGCGTGAACGGATAATATTTGAAACGGGTAATTTCGTGGTATAAGAAATTCCCATATCACCACGAATAATTCCTTTTGAATTCAGTGCATTTTTTCCGGTTAACCAATTGCCATCACCAAATATCCAACGATGATATTGATTGTTGGAATGCCAATGCAATTGTGGAATATAATTTTTCCAGAGTGATTTATTTTCTTGAAGTGCTACATATTTATTTCTGACATCATTCACCAATGCAATATCAGAATTAAGGAAAGGATTGTCAGTATATATTTTTTCTAATGTACTGATACGTGATTCAATGATTTCAGTGTCATAAGAAATCAGCAATGCCTTCACCGCAACTATTCCATTATTGGTTTCACTCACTGCATCAGCATGCGAAACAGGTGCAACAGAAACGGAGTCTAATTGAATATTTTGGAAGGAGGTATATAAATTATGTAATGCAGAATTATAATCACTTATTAATTGCCAGTTACCATTTTGTGCAATCAATCTTTTTAACGCATTGCGTTCGTTAGCATCTGCAATTTTATACAATGTATCCGGGGTGGCGATATTGCTGACATTGATATAAAATACAGGAAGGTCAAGTCCTAATTGTTTTCGAACCACCATTTTTTGTTCCTGCAAATTTTGTGGTTCCAATTGCAAATCTCCTCCCGATTGTGAAATAGATACCATGCGGTCAACAGGATCTCCGGGCGCATTAATACTGATTATAAATGCAAGCAGAGATATCAGAATAAGCGTAGGAATAAAAAACAACATTCTTTTCAGAATATATCTGCTCATTCTTTTACATTTTCCTGGAACAAATTATTTATTGATTTCTGTTTGCTGCATTGCCGATGTCAGCAGTTTTAAATTATTAAGAACTACACCCGGCCGCTCGAAAGTCATATATACATTTCCAAATCGTTTATGCATGACTATTTTTCTTGAACTGGAAAAAATCATGATATAAGGTTGTTCATCGTAAATGATTTTATGCAAATGTTTTACCATGGGTAAACGCAAACTATCGCTTACCGTAGTTTTTATAGAATCAATTAACGCATCAGTTTGTGCATCTCCGAAACCGGTATAATTACTACTGCCATTTGCCCATGAGCTTGTATGCCAGAGTTGGGTATAATCTTCAGGTAAAAAACTACCTGCCCATGCACCCATATACATATCGAAATCATGTTGTGATACTTTACCGGCCAATGTAGATAAATCCATTTGCGATAGTGTTACTTCATACCCTGCTTTTCGTAATTCACCTGCCACCATTTCTGCCATTTGCTCAATAAATTTTCCTCCCATGCTGAATATAAATTCAATTTGCAGCTTTTCTTTTTTACCATCAATTACTTTATCTAAAATATTATCGCCATCCGTATCTGTCCATCCTGCTTCTGCTAATAGTTGTTTTGCTTTTTCGAAATTATATTTTACTAAAGGTAAATCATGATTATACCCATCTTTAAATGGCGGGATTGCCGCATTCCATTGTTCTGCTTTTCCTGAATAGACTATATTGATAATATCATCAGTAGGGATTAAATACGAAGTTGCCCATCGCACATTGATGTCATCAAAAATTTTCTTGTGTTTTACTCCATCGGGTTTCATATTTAAACCGATATAATTAAAATTATAATTGCGGGCAAAAACATAATTATAATTCTTTATGAAATTAGAATCTTTCTCCAGATCAATGACATTTTGTGTAGAAAGCCAAACGCTCACATCAATATCCTGAGATTTTAATTCCAGCGTTTGTGCATTTGCATCCGTAATGATTTTAAAAATGAGTTTATCTGGAAAGGCTGTTTGAAAATTTTGTTTATCTGCAATATTTGTACTCCAATGGTTTTGTTTTTTTTCCAGAATCATGGATTGCCCTCGTTCCCAACTTGTTACTTTATATGCGCCTGACCCATTAAATAATGTTATGTCATTTCCATACTTTCCATTGTTGAATTCCGTACACCAATTTTTTATTGGTGCATCCGCTGTATTGGCAAATTCTGTATTATTAAATTGTTCAAAAGAATAATTATTGAGTACACCATTCGGATCATAAAATTTTTGTTGAATTATTGCCAGGTTAGTTGTAAAAGCAATGCTTTGCACATAAGGCCTTTTCATCACCATTGTAAAGCGTTGTGGATTGGATGCATCAACAGTTATTGTCTGTAAATTTTCCATGTATGATTTCTGCATCGCATTTTCAATCAATGGGCATTTATTTACTTTATAGGTGAAAATAATATCTGCAACAGTTATAGGTGATCCGTCATCCCATTTTGCATCAGATCTTAATTCATAAGTAAACGACAATCCATCATCAGAAACTGTCGGTAAAGCGACTGCAAGATCAGGTGCTAACGTCAAATTAATTGCATCACCCGTTAATAAATAATTATAAGTAAGATTTAGTAACCATGATCTGGCGGAAGTACGGCCATTTGTAGGATGTATATTATCCGGATCACCAATCCAATGATTCACCACAACATTATCCGTTTTCCATCCGGGCAAAAATTCTTTTGCATCTTCAATAAAAATAGATTTTTGACTTTCTGTGATATTCTTTACTTCGGCAGATTCACCTGAGTCCTTATTGTTACATGCGGAAATACTTAAAACAAGAATATAAGCTCCGGAAATAAATAATGTCTTATTAAATTTCATAATGGATGATTTATGTTACGATTAAAAGTACTGTATTTTGAAATACCTATTTTAACCGATACACAATTTGAATGTTAGATTGAACAATTTGACTACATTTTACTTTAATGAGAGAGAATGATGAAAAAAGTATTAATAGCAGGAGGCAGCGGGTTAATTGGTAGCCGCTTAACAAAATTGTTACTGAAAAATAATTATGAAGTTGCTTGGTTAAGCCGTGGTAAAAGAGCGATACATGGAGTGCAATTATACCATTGGGATATTGATAAGCAAGAAATTGATATTACTGCTGTGTTATGGGCCGATGCAATTATTCATCTTGCAGGTGCAGGCATTGCAGATGAAAAATGGACTGAAAAACGCAAGAGTGAAATAATTAATAGTCGTGTGAAAAGTATTGCTTTGTTGCGCAATACAATGATTTCTCAGCAGCATTCCATTCAATGTATTATCGCTTCTTCTGCTGTGGGATTTTATGGTGATAGAGATAATGATTTACTTACAGAAACTTCAGCTTCCGGTGATGGTTTTTTAAGTAGCTCAGTAGCGAAGTGGGAAAATGCAATTGATACATTTGCAGATGCAAAGGTGCGTTTGGTTAAACTGCGTTTTGGAATTGTGCTTTCTGAAAATGGTGGTGCTCTTCCGGAATTAAAAAAAACATTACCTATTGGAGTTGCGCCGTTGTTAGGAAATGGGAAGCAATTGTATCCATGGATTCATATTGATGATATTGCAGGATTTATTTTATTTGCTTTGCAACAAGAAAATGTGGTGGGATTATATAATGTAACAGCAAATGTGAATTCCCAAAAACAAATTATGCAATCCTTGCAAAGCGTATATAATACATTTTCAGTTTTAATTCCTGTACCTGTTTTTGTATTAAGAATTATGTTGGGAGAAATGGCAGATACTGTTTTGGTAAGTCAGAATGTGAGCAATAAAAAAATGTTAGATACAGGATATGATTTACAATTTTCGGAAATAAAAACTGCATTACAACAAATAAAAAACAGCCACACCTAAGCATGACTGTTTTATTTACCAGGACGACAATTATTTTACTTGCGCAAAGCCGATAAAAGTTTGCACCATGCCGATGAATTCAGCACGATATCCTTCTTTATCCGAGCCTTTCGCACCATTTGCAAGTTTTACAACAGACTCATAAGTGGCACTGCCTTTATATTCTGAATCACGCAACAACATTCCGAACTCGATAACACTGGAAGCAAAACGAAAATTATCGGATGTCTGTGCAAATGGAATTTTAGTATCTGTAATTGATTTTTCTACAAGCTTGCTTACATCTCCATCCGGTTTTTTATAGCGTAGTTTCAATGTCATTATCTCATTGCTGTATTTTGCATTTTCATTTACTTGTGTTGTTTGATATTTCAAATCTTCACCATCTGTTTTTGATCCTTGCGGAGAAAAATTTGCATTGTCTTTCAGCTTTACTTCATACATGGCAGTAACACGATGTCCTGCACCTAATTCGCCGGCATCTTTTGCATCATTATCAAAATCTTCATTATTTAATAATCTGTTTTCATAACCAATCAAACGATATTCAGCAACTTTTGCAGGATTAAATTCCACTTGTATTTTCACATCTTTTGCGATGGTAAATAATGTGCCCCGCATATCAGTTACAAATACTTTCTTTGCTTCATTTTCATTATCTATGTAATAATAATTTCCGTTACCATTGTTTGCGATACCTTCCATTTTTGAATCTTTATAATTGCCCATTCCAAAACCGCAAATGGTTAAGAACACACCGCTCTTTCTTTTCTCTTCAATTAATCTAACCATATCTGCATTGCCTGATGAGCCAATATTAAAATCACCATCTGTGCATAATATCACACGGTTATTTCCGCCTTCAATAAAATTTTCCATAGCAGTTTTATAAGCAAGTTCAATACCCGCACCACCGGCTGTAGAACCACCGGATTGCAATGCATTTAAAGCATCATTTATTTTTTGTTTTTGAGTTGCAGGTGTGGATGACAATACTAACCCGGCTGCACCTGCATACACTACAATTGCAATGCGATCTTTTTCATCTAAATTTTCAATTAATTTATTTAAAGCAGTTTTTACCAAAGGCAATTTATTTTCTTGCGACATGGAGCCGGATACATCTATCAGGAATACAAGATTTGATGGATCAGCTTTTGAATAATCAATATCTTTCCCCTGTAAGCCTATCATAATTAATTTGGTTTCCGGATTCCATGGACAATCAGAAATTTCAGTATTAATTTCAAAGGGATGTTCCCCGGTTGGATGCGCATAATTATAGTCGAAATAATTTATCATCTCTTCAATACGGACAGCGTCTTTTGGTGGAGCTTGATTATTAGAAATAAATCTGCGAATATTTGAATAGGATGCATTGTCCACGTCAATAGAAAATGTAGAAAGCGGATTTCCAATTACTTTTTTAAATCCATTTTCGTTGATGAAATCGTAGTCTTCTGTATTAAAATCTTCATTGTAATAATCAGAATAGGAATCCTGCATTACAGCACCAGATGAATATTCTCTCTTAGAAACAGCATTTGTATTATATCCAAGTGTTTTACTTTCATATACTGATTCTGCCGGAGTGGAGATAATTATTTCTTTATTCTCAGATAAAACATCTTGTTCATCAATTATAACTTCTTGTTCTAATTGTATTGTAAATTCTAAAGATTGATTTTCTTGTAATTGGATTAAAGTGTCTTTTTCTACATATCCCTTTGCTGTAAATTTCAATGTATAGCTTGCTGCTGCAAGTGCGTTAAAACTAAACGCACCTTTCGCATCGGTGCGTTGAAGAATTTGTTTCCCTTTTATTTCTACCAGTACATTAATAATTGGTGAGCCGGCATCTGTAACAGTTCCGCTGATACTGGAATTTTTATTTGATACAAATGTGGAATGGTGTGTAATTCTCGGTTGAATTGTAAAAAGAGTGGCTGCGGATAAAACAGTTCCCAGAACAATTGCATGTACTATTTTCATTATAATATATTTAATCTGTGATTAATTAGCTGACGAGGAAGAGATGCACAGATTATTTTATTCCATAAATATTTAAGTAAGCATTTATAATTTACAATTGATTCATTTTTTCTTTCGCACTCAAAAATTCTCCCCACATATTATTTAAAATTTCTGCTGCCGGTAAAATGGAATTAAATGTTGCGGATATTTGACCTATCTCTAATTCTCCTTCCTCCAAATCTCCTTCAAACATGCCTTTTTTTGCACGGGCACGTCCTAATAAATTTTTTAATGTTTCTACATCTGCTTTTTCAGAATATGCTTGTTGTACATCTTCAAAAAATTTATTCTTAATAAGTCTTACCGGAGTCAATTCTTTTAATGTTAATTGCGTACTTCCTTCATCCGTATTTATAATCGCATTTTTAAAATTTTGATGTGCACTGCTTTCTTCACTTGCCGCAAATCTGCTACCCACCTGCACACCTTCTGCACCCAACACCATACTTGCAAGCATTGCTCTGCCATCACCAATTCCGCCTGCAGCAATTACAGGAATATCAATTGCATCCGCCACCATAGGAATTAAACACAGTGTTGTTGTTTCTTCTCTTCCATTATGTCCACCGGCTTCAAATCCTTCGGCAACTACTGCATCGCATCCTGCATCCTGCGATTTTAATGCAAACTTTTTACTGCTTACTACTTGCACAACAGTAATTCCTTTTTCTTTTAAAATTGTTGTCCATGTTTTTGGATTGCCGGCACTGGTGAAAACAATTTTTACACCTTCATCTATAATAATCTGCATGTGTTTATCAATGTCGGGATAAAATAATGGCACATTCACACCAAATGATTTTGAAGTAGCTGCTTTACATTTCCTAATATGTTCACGCAATATATCGGGATACATACTTCCGGAACCAATTAATCCTAGTCCACCTGCATTAGCTACAGCACTTGCAAGTTGCCAACCACTACACCAAATCATACCTGCCTGAATTATTGGATATTCGATTTTAAATAATTGCGTGATTCTGTTCTGCATGTTTCAAAAATGTAAAATGATTTTGAAATAAATTTCTATTCAACGATTAAGAAAACAGTTCTACAGTTAATCAAATCTTTGTGAAAGATCAATCTCTGTATTATCGCCGATATTTAAACTCTGACTTAAACCTTTAATCGTTGCATCGCTGCCGATTACGGAGTGATGTAATACCACGTCATCAATAATTGCATAATTTCCTATTATAGAATCTTTAACTATGGAATAGCCGATAATGGTATTTTCTCCAATAGTAACATTTGGCCCGATGATAGAATTTTTTATGTTACATCCTTTTGCAATACTTACAGGTTCATTGATAATTGTATTTTCTACTTTAATATCCTCCGATGTATTGCCTCCGGTTTTGCGCAATAGGATTGCATTGGTTTCCAATAAAATTTCTTTTTTGCCACAGTCATACCAGTTCAACACCTTAAAGCCCTGAATTTTTATTCCTTTTGTTATCAATACCATCAGAGCATCTGTCAGGTGAAATTCGCCTTGTGTTTTAAAACCTTGTTGAATATTAAAATCCAATGCTTCGAATAGTGCATCCGACTCTACAATTTTATAAAAACCCACCAAAGCAAGATTAGATTTTGGAATAGAGGGTTTTTCAATCACACGAATAATAAAACCTTCATCATCTAATTCGGCTACACCGAAATCACGTGGATCATCTACTTTTTTTAAACCTAATGCAGAATAAGGTGAAGCTATTACACTTTCTATATCAGCATCAAAAATGGTATCACCTAAAGCGATGATGATACTTTCATTTTCTTCTATTAATGATTTGCACAACCAAATAGCATGACCTAATCCTTCACGAGTTTGTTGCGGAACAAAATAGGTTTTGATATCTGGAAAATTATTGGTGACATAATCTTCAATTTTTTCTCCCAGATAACCAATTACAAAAACAAATTCTGTAACACCTGCTTTGATTAGTCTTTCTAAAATAAAACCCAATATTGGTTTGCCTGCAACAGGCATAAGTGGTTTTGGTTGAGAGTAAGTATGTGGTCGTAGTCTGGAGCCAACACCAGCTACCGGAATTATTGCCTTCATAAGTTCAAAGATAACCGAAATGAAGAGGCTTTCAGATTTAAACACTTTGTACTTCTATATATCTATGCTTAACCGCTGTCACGAATGGTTGTTTAAGTAAAATCGACTGACAAGCGGCTGACATTAACAGGCTATTAATATGTAACTTTATACATTGTTATAATATTCACACAATGAAAAAATATTTACTCCTTCCTGTCATCTCTATTCTAATTATTTTTCAATCACTCAATGCCCAAGTGGTTATCAATGAATTTTCTGCAGCAAATTTTTCTGATGTTGCAGATAATCATAGTGAGTATGAAGATTGGATTGAATTGTATAATGCCGGAGCAACATCAGTGGACTTAGCAGGATATTATTTAAGCGATAGAGTGGATGAACCTACAAAGTGGATTATACCTTCCGGAATTACAATTGATGCAGGTGCATTTAAACGGTTTTGGTGTTCTGGTCGCAATGTGATTGAAGGAACAAATTATCACACAAATTTTAAAATAACACAAACAAGAGATGTGGAAGCCGTTGTATTTTCAGATGCTTCCGGAACTGTATTAGATTATAATGAAATCGAACAACCCAATCAGATGAATCACTCATGGGGAAGATCAACTGATGGAAGTGCAAACTGGAAAATTTTTATCGATCCCACACCGAATGCATCTAACACCACTACTTCAAAAACAGCGTATGCCACCAAACCGGATATGGAACCTAACTCAGGAAATTATGCAGGTTCTGTTTCAGTAACAATTACATCACCGGATGCGGATGTAACAATCAGATACACAACAAATGGTTCTGCACCAACAGCGGCATCCACATTATATAGCAGTGCAATTAATATTACAGAAACTTCAGTATTGCGCACTATAGCATTTTCGACTGATGGTGAAATTTTACCGAGTTTTATTTCTTCTAATACCTATTTTATTGATGAAGTAACTACAATACCTATTCTTTCAATTGCGAGTGAAAATGTAGATGATTTATTGAATGGAAATGGATGGCTGGAACCAATCGGTTCGTTTGAATTATTTAATGCAGCATTTGAATTAGAAGATGAAGCGCAAGGTACTTTCAATGAACACGGAAATGATTCATGGGCTTATGATCAACGTGGTTTCGATTATGTAACTCGTGATCAGTTTGGTTATGATGATGATATTGATTTAGATTTTTTTAGTGATGTTACTGATCGAACTGGTTATCAAAGATTAATTGTGAAAGCTGCAGCAAATGATAATTATCCGTATGAAGACGGGGCACATTTGCGTGATGCATATGTACATCACTTAACAGAGCTCGGACATTTAGAATTAGATGAGAGATCTACATTCTTTGCTATCGTTTTTGTGAATGGTGAATATTGGGGAGTATATGATGTGCGTGAAAAAGTGGATGATGCGGATTTTACAGATTATTATTTTGATCAGGATGAATATGAAATGGATTTTATTAAATGTTGGGGATGGACTTGGGCAGAATATGGCACTATGGATGAATGGCCTCCATTTGTAGATTTTGTATTGACCAATGATATGACTGATCCATTAAATTATGCCTATGTAGATGATAACTTAAATACTTTAAGTCTTTGCGATTATTTTATTACAAATACACAAACGGTTTGTAAGGATTGGTTGAATTGGAATACCGGTTGGTGGCGAGGTTATGATCCAGATGGTGGTGCATTGAAGTGGAGATATATTTTGTGGGATGAAGATGCTACTTTCGGACACTACGTGAATTATACCGGAATACCTGATGATTCTCCAGAAGCAGACCCTTGTGATCCTCTTGATATTTCTGCAGATGGCAACGGCCATGTTGACATCATTAATGCGCTGCTAGAAAATGAAACGTTCTTCTCTTTATATGTAAATCGTTTTGCCGATTTAAATGCAACTACGTTTTCTTGTGATTTTATGTTGAGTGTGCTTGACAGTATGAAAAATGTTATTGATCCAGAAATGGAAAGACAAACAGATAGATGGGGTGGATCCTATTCAGGATGGAGTAGTAATTATGATGAGCTTTATGAATTTATTGAAGATAGATGCGCCTATATGCTTGAAGGTATTGAAGATTGTTTTGATACACCTGCTTATCCGGTTACATTAAAAATAGAACCTGTGGGAAGTGCAAATCTTATTAAAGTAAATACATTAACTCCTACTGCTTATCCATTTAATGCAACTTACTATGGTGGTGTAACTTTTTCATTAAATGCATTACCTGCAACAGGATATTTATTTGATCATTGGGAATTTCTACACCATACTCCTACGCCTTCCGATATAGACCCTGCGGTTACTTTAAGTCTTACTTCTTCTGATACTATTATTGCATATTTTACTACTGCAGAATTACCGAGTTATAATTTCTCTTTAGATATTGATCCGATTGGTTCAGGAAATGTTGCAGTTAATACACTCACTCCCGGTTCTTATCCGTATGCTGCTACTTATTTAAGTGGAACAATTATGAATATGGATGCAGTAGCAAGTCCCGGCTATGTTTTCGATTATTGGGAATTGGATAATCATATTGTAAATCCGGATCCATTTACTGCGGATGTATATTTTGCAATGAGCACTTTTGATAATGTGATTGCGCATTTCAGCGATGGAACTCCGATATTAGATTCTGAAAATGATTTTAGCTTTAATATAACTCCGAATGTTACATCGGCAACTATTCAAATAAATATTTCATTAGCGAATGCGGCCGATGTACAAGCAGAATTATTTAGTGTGTCGGGTAATCGCATTGCAGAATTAATTCCTGCATCACAAATAGCCATCGGTACTTTCCAATCATCGTTTGATATATCTACTTACGGAATCAGTTCCGGAATTTATTTTGTGCGATTAATTGCAAACGGAAATACCTTTATTGAGAAAATAATTTTCAACGCAGATTAATAATCATTACATAAAAAAATTAAACGGCTACTTTTCTCAGGTAGCCGTTTTTGTTTTTCTAAATTTGCTGTTATTAAAAAAATGATATGCAACGGGATACCACAATATTTCAATTAATTGAAAAAGAATTACGTCGTCAAACAGATGGCATCGAACTTATAGCAAGCGAAAATTTTGTAAGTCAGCAAGTGTTGGAAGCAATGGGAAGTTGTCTTACCAATAAATATGCAGAAGGATATCCTGGTAAAAGATATTATGGCGGTTGCGAAGTGGTAGATGAAGTAGAGCAGATTGCTATTGACAGATTAAAGGAATTATTTGGAGCGGATCATGCTAATGTGCAACCGCATAGTGGCTCGCAGGCAAATGCTGCTGCAATGCTTGCATGTATAAATCCGGGTGATGTAATACTCGGATTTGATTTATCGCACGGCGGGCATTTAACACACGGTTCACCGGTGAATTTTTCAGGAAGAATATATCATCCGGTTTTTTATGGTGTAGAGGCAGAGACAGGTATCATTAATATGGATAAAGTGGAAGCAATTGCACAAGAAAACAAACCGAAACTTATTATTTGTGGTGCTTCTGCATATGCCCGTGATTGGGATTATAAACGCTTTCGTGAAATAGCAGATTCTGTGGGGGCAATATTATTGGCAGACATCGCTCACCCTTCCGGATTAATTGCAAGTGGCTTATTAAATAATCCAATTCCGCATTGCCATATCATTACTTCTACCACACATAAAACGTTGCGTGGCCCAAGAGGGGGGATGATTTTAGTTGGAAAAGATTTTGAAAATACCTGGGGAGAAAAAACTCTAAAAGGTGAATTAAAAATGATGAGTGCTATAATTGATAGCGCCGTATTTCCCGGTACACAAGGTGGTCCATTAGAGCATGTAATTGCAGCAAAAGCAGTTGCATTTGGTGAAGCACAAACTGAGGATTATAAAAGTTATTGCAAGCAAGTAATTCGCAATGCAAAAGCAATGGCGGATGAATTAGTGAGACGAGATTATAAAATTATTTCAGGTGGAACTGATAATCATTTAATGCTAATTGATTTGCGCAATAAAAATATTACTGGTAAAAAAGCTGATGCATTGTTAAGTGAAGTACATATCACCGTGAATAAAAACATGGTGCCTTTTGATGATAAATCGCCATTCGTAACTTCAGGTATTCGTATCGGCACGGCAGCCTCTACTACAAGAGGTATGAAAGAAAAAGATATGGTGCAGATTGTTGATTGGATTGATACATTAATTATGGCTCCGGATAACGCATCACTGAAAAATCAATTGCAAAAACAGATAAAGGAATTTGCTTCTTCATTTCCTTTATTTCAATAAACTCTTGATTGAGTCTAAAACATTTCTTACGTCTTCAATGTTATTACTACAATTTTAAATTAAGTAGATACATTACTTTTTATTCTTTATTGTATTTTTCAATTCTACACTTTCCAATTGTATAGAAGAGAATAAAACAGTATATTTAAGAATATCAAATTGAAGTGTACTTATATTATTCCTTAACCATGAATTTTCTGTTTTATCAGAGCTACCTTACTAAAATCAATTATCTATGAAAAAAATTATTTACACTTTTTTTATTGCAGTAATAGCAAATATTTCTTTTGCGCAATATGCCCCCGTGAATTTTGATTTTGAAAAATCATGGTTTAATGAAGGAGGTACCTTGCCGGCCGAACAATATTTTATTATTAATAGTCAGGTTTCTTCGGCAACACAATTAGTGGAAGTTACCATTTATAAAAGTGATCCCAACAAACCTCTGTATTTCTCAAACTGGACAAGATCTTTTGGCAATACCTCTCAATCTTTTTCGATGCCGGTGAATTTTCCGTTAAGGGGAAATTCAGATTATTCTTTTCAGATAAATTATTTTATTAATTCCACCGATTATGAAAAAAGTGAAGTGAGTAGAATATTAAATGAAAGATTTGAAGCTTATGTAGATCAAATGGTGGAAGTAAATAATAAGCATATCCGATTAAGAGATAATTATAAAGTGATAATGAGCGATCTGAATGAAATTATGAATGTGAGCATGCGAAATTATAGAAGCAGAACAGGGTTTGACTTTGAGGGATTTAGCAGTATTGTTGAAAATAAAATCAAACAGTTAGAAGATTTAAAATTGAAACGTGCATTTTTATTTGTAGGTAAAAGTGAAGATCAGGAAAAGGTAGATGCAAAATCGGAATTACTGAAAATGCAATTAGATGCGATTAAGCAATTAATAAATTCTGAAGCTGCTCAATATATAAATGTCAACCTTTTATCTCAATTTGATAAAAAAGAAATTACAGATTATCCAACTGAAAAAACAATGCGCACCTTGCCTGTAAATATTGGTTATGCAGGAATTTATGAAAGCGGAAATCTTAAAAATCTTTCTTATGGAACTGCACCCTTTGCAGGTATGTCATTTCCATTAGGTAAGAAACAATTTTCATCTCTATTCTGGAGTAATACTTCCCTATCAATTGGTGTGATGCTAACTAAAATTACGATGTCAAGCGATACGGAATATTCCGGTGCATTATTCGGTGTGCCTCTGTATGCTGCCTTAGGTTATAAGGTATTAAATGTGTTGCGGATTAACGCCGGATTTACCTTGTTGCAAAAAGAAAATAATAACGGTGTTGACGAAAATTTTAATTCTATTTATTTGAGGCCTTTTCTGGGGGCAAGCTTTGAATTTAATGTATGGGCAGGATTATCTAAATAGACTTAACATGCTACGTACAATAAAAATTTCCGGCTTTTTATTCCTGTTTTTAATGCAGGTGCAATTATTATTCTCTCAACAGAATATATATAATTGGCGCTTTGCTGTTTCCGGTGGTGCAATGATGTACTATGGTGATATAAATACAGAAATGGATTTTGATGATTTTAATTATCCTGCAATTGGAATTGAATTCGGAAAAAATATTTCTACTTCGTTGAGTTGGAGATTAAAATATTCAAATGGAAAAATTTCTGCCAATGATTTGATGTTTGATAATTCTACTTTAAACTTGAGTTCTTCAAATTTTGAAAGAGGACTAAATTTTAAAACAGACATTCATGATCTCTCTTTGCAATTCGTTTTCTCTACGGACAACAATGCAATTTTTTATAATCGCTCTTTTATTTCACCCTATATTTTTGCCGGTATCGGACATACTTATTTTGAAGTGTACAGCGATTTATACTTTAATGATTCCATGCGCTATTATTATTATAATGAGGGAATTTTTGATGAACCCGAAGGTGGAAATGCACAATCAATAATGCAGGATGGAATTTTTGAAACTAATGTTTCTGATTTGCAAACCGAAGGTGTAAACTATTCCAAATATGTATGGAATATTCCCGTGGGAATTGGTTTTAAATTTAGAATCGCAGAACGGATTACAGCAAACTTGGAAGGAACTTATACTTTTTATTTTACAGATTATTTAGATGATATCAGTGGAAAATATCCGGCAGAAAGTTTAGTGCCTTATGCCACAAATCCAACCGGATCTTCTGCAGAATACAGAGGCAATGCAGATGGGAAATATGACAACACCTTTTTAATTTCTTTTTCTATTGCTTATAGTTTTGGAAATAAGAAAAGCGACTTTGAATTATATCCGATTCAAGCGGCGAGATATGATTATTTAACTCAGGTAAATCCCGATAGCATTTATACAGATTCAATAATTACAATGTATGATTCATTAACTGTTGATTCCACAATTACAAATTACACGTATAAAGTGGACACAACATTTACCGGTGATTCAGTTTTAGCTCAAGAGATTAGATTTTATAATTTGGATACTTTAAGTTGGGATACACTTTCTCAATTGGTGAAATATGATTCTACTTTCTACAATCCTGTATATCGCATTGATACTTTATTTTCAGAAGCAGACAGTAATTCTACCGATTCGCTTTTTGTAAGAACAGCAATTGGTTTTGATTCTGTTATTGTTGATTCCACTGCAAGTATTATTACTCTTGATTCCATAATGTATTCATATATTCCTGTAACGGATACAGTATTTAAATCGGATGGGAAATATGCATATACAACGACGGTGTTAATTCCTGAAATGGTTTTGGATTCTATGATTATTGATTCAATTCAAACACCTTATTCATATAAAAAAACAATACTTATTTATGATACCATAAGAATTGCACAATTTATTGCCGATGATTATAAAATGCCACAACAACAATATTCTGATTCTACAAATCAAGACATGAATCAGAATAAAATGAATACTGATAGCAATTCACAAGCAATTGAAGATGATAAAGAACAACAAAGTAAATTATCAACTTCTACAGCAAATGATATTTCAGAAACAAGTAAAGTTGCAGCAGAGGAAACAGCAGCAGTTTTAGCAACAGAAAGTAAATCATCAAAAAATTCTGCAAGTCCTGCAGAATCCACTGTGGTAAAAGTAAATGACAATGATGCCGCAATTATGAAATCACTAAATGAAATAAAATTTTTAATTGTGGGTGGTGCTTTGGTAAGTGGATTGACAGGAAATAAATCTTCAAAAAAACAAGATGCGGCAAATACAGAAATTGATTCGGCTACTCTCAAACAAATAGATTCTTTAATTGTAGAAATGCAAAAGTTAACGGAGGCAACTCAATTTTCAGATTCAATAAAGACTGATACGACTATAATTTATAAAGAGAAAGGAATATCTGATTCCGATTATCCAACTTATATTCCTGCCACTTCAAAAGGGTATGATTACACACAACAGAATACACTCATCTTATTTAAGTTGCTGGAAGAAATAACAGCATTGAAAAGTGAAGTTTCTGAAATGAAAAATCAATTGCTTAACCCTCAGAAACCGGACACTGTTGTAATGGAAAAAACAATTACTGAAAAGGGAGAACCGGCAACACAAATCATTTATTATAAAACGGGCAAGACAGCTCCAGATCAAAATGATTTAAAAGCATTGAAAGCAATATTAGCTTTTGCGAAGGCGAATGAAACATCTAAAATTAAAATTTCTGGATTTGCAGATAAGACAGGTAGTTCAGCAGGAAATAAATCAATAACTCAAAAGCGGGCAAATGCAGTGAAGCAATATTTTATTGATCAGGGAATTGCAACATCACGCATTACTGCAATTGGTTATGGTGATGAATTTTCTCCGGCAGGTGCAAATGCACAATATCGCAAAGTGGAAGTGGAAGTGCTGAAGTGAGTTTAAAAAAATTCTGTCCAGTAAGGATTTATTTAAGAAAATATTATTTGTAGCTTAAATAATTAATTCTATTCTAGAATCCTGTAAGCATGTTTTACTTTTAAGTTTAATTGCAGAAGGAAGTGGGCATTTAATATAAATTATTCTATATAAATAAAACTTTGATCGGAGCGAAAATGACCTTATAAAAGTTTGCTTGCAAAATAAGGAATGCTTCTGTGCGCAGGGGAATGTGTAGGAAAACAATCCAGTCAGCCAGGTGATAGAATTTTTGCATTTTGTTTAAATACAATGGTTGCAAAATATAACTAATTTGAAAATACTCGGCTGACCTTATTGTTTTCTGCAAGAAGCATGACGTAGATTTTGCTGCTTGCTTTTATACAGTCTTGATTTTTTTGTTTCTTTTTGCATCAAGGCAAAAAGAAAAGAAAGAGAATATTGAAATACGGAAATTATAAGTTTAAAAAAATTCTGTTCTGTAAGGATATCGTATTTGATAAGCTTCAATAACTCTATCTAAAATTAAAGTGCGCAATTCTTCCATATTTCTTTTTTCAGTAGCGGAAATAAATACACAGTTATTATCAGTTTTTGCAATCCATGACTGTTGCATTTCAGTAATCAAATCTTTTTTTACTTCTTCCTGCAAATACGAATCGAAATATTTTTCTTCGTAGAGATCCATCTTATTAAAAATCATTATCACGGGTTTATCGGCAATACCAATATCTGTCAGTGTTTCATTCACCGTACGAATTTGATCTTCAAATGCCTGATGCGAAATATCCACTACATGCAATAGCACATCTGCTTCCCGCACTTCATCTAATGTAGATTTAAAACTTTCAATTAAATGATGTGGTAATTTGCGAATAAATCCTACTGTATCCGATAATAAAAACGGAGTGCGTTCAAACACAACTTTGCGAACGGTAGTATCCAATGTAGCAAACAATTTATTTTCTGCAAACACTTCGCTCTTGCTCAACACATTCATCAATGTACTTTTTCCAACATTTGTATAACCCACCAATGCAACACGAATCATCTCACCACGACTCTTTCGCTGTGTTTCATTTTGACGATCAATTTTTTCCAGACGACCTTTTAACATTGCAATTTTTTCTTTCGCTACTCTTCGGTCTGTTTCAATTTCTTTTTCACCAGTTCCCCGCATTCCAATTCCACCTTTAATCCTATCTAAGTGCGTCCACATACCTTTTAATCGTGGCAATAAATATTGCAACTGTGCTAATTCTACCTGAGTTCTTGATTGTTGCGATTGTGCTCGACTTGCAAATATGTCGAGTATCAGCATACTGCGATCCAGCACTTTCATTTTCAGCGCATCTTCAATATTGCGTTGTTGAGATGGTGAAAGTTCATCATCAAAGATGATAAGATCTGCTTCATGTTCTTCAGCATAATCTTTTATTTCCTGAAGCTTACCTTTTCCCACATAGGTGCGAATATCAGGTCGTTCTAACTTCTGATAAATTTTATTTATCGTCACAGCACCTGCGGTTGCTGCAAGAAATTCAAGCTCATCTAAATACTCATTTAGCTGCTCAAGTGTCTGTTCTTGCGTAACTAAACCGACAAGAACTGCTTTTTCAAATTCTTCTTTTTGTAAATCGTGCATTTATGGTGTGAAAATAAATCACAGAAGCGAAAGGTTCATTTAAGCTTTTCTATTTCTTATTTTATTTAGTATATTTTTGAAATCCATTCACTCAAATCAATGCTTAACCGCCTAATTGTCCTGAGTAAATTTATTTTCCTTTTGTTTCTTTATTCAGGGATAAGCTTTGCGCAAGCTCCTGTGTTGCCAAATGGATATGCGCCCTGGGAATTAGATTTAAAACGTTGTAATATTCCTTATTATAGTTTAAATGGAATTGTTACTCCACCACAATCACCTGTTCGGGCAAGTGCCGAATGGGAAGAGATAGATGCATTGATGGTAACATGGACAAGTTATATCCCGATAGTAAGAGATATTGTAAAATATGCCCGTGAAGAATGTGATGTATATATTGTGTGTGATGATTCCAATAGTGTAAAATCAAACTTAATAACTAATGGAATAAGCCTTGAAAATATTTTTTATATCCAGACTGCATTTAATTCTATTTGGATTCGTGATTATGGCCCATGGAATATTTATAAAAACAACACCGACTCTTTATATCTGATTGATTGGGTATATAATCGTCCACGACCTGAAGATGATGCCATTCCCGGAGTGATGGCCGAATATGCAGACTTGCCAATTTATCAGACAATTGATGTTCCATACGATTTAGTACATACCGGTGGAAATTTTATGACGGATGGTTGGGGAACAGGATTTTCTTCAAAATTAATTTTAGATGAAAATGATGGATATGATTTTAGCTTATCGGCAAAATCAGAATCAGAAATTGATTCTATCATGTTGCAGTTTATGGGTATCAATCGCTATATAAAAATGGAAACATTGCCTTATGATGAAATTCATCATATTGATATGCATTTGAAATTGTTGGATGAAGAAACATTATTGGTAGGCGAATATCCTGAAGGTGTTGCTGATGGTCCGCAGATAGAAGAAAATCTGCAATATATTCTCGACAATTATAATAGTGTATTTGGTACTCCATATAAAGTAGTACGCATACCTATGCCACCGGATTTTGAAGATCAATATCCTGACGAAGGTGCGGGTTGGAATACGGGAGATTACAGAACATATACGAATTGTGTTTTTATAAATAAAACTGTGTTGGTGCCTGTATATGAAGAACAATATGATACAACGGCAATCAGAATTTTAAAAGCACATTTACCCGGTTATAATGTGGTGGGAATTGAATGTAATGATATTATTCAATCGCTTGGTGCTATACATTGTATCACCAAAGAAATAAGTACAAATGATCCATTGGTAATAACACATCAACCATTAGCGGATACAGAAAATAGCAGTTCGGATTATGTAGTGAATAGCTGGATATTGCATAAGGATGGAATTGATGTTTCTACAATTTTTTATTCAACGGATGGAATAAATTGGTTATCATCTGAAATGGTTTTAACAGATGCAGCTTTAAATTTATGGACTGGATATATTCCTGCACAACCCATGGGTAGTTTAGTTGAATATTACATCTATGCAAAAGCAAATAATGGAAAGGAACAAGTGAGGCCGATAACAGCACCGGATGGTTTCTGGCATTTTAGAGTGGGGGAAATACTTGCTGAAATTTCAACAGATGATTTTTTAGATATCGCTTTTAATGTCTATCCAAATCCGGTAGTTGATAATTTACATTTTTATGCATCCTCTGATGATTTTATCGAATTAGGATTTGTTATCAAAGACATTACCGGACAAATTATTTATCAGCAACCGGAAATATCCGGCACTGATTTTAATTTTAATATACCCATGCAAACATTTCCTTCAGGTAATTATTTACTCCAATATTATTCAGGCAATACAACGGCTACTATAAAAGTTGTAAAATTGTGATTGCCGGGTTTGATAAAATTTATAACACATAAAAATATTGACAAGCAAAAGTGGAATGCATGTATTGACAATTCCATAAATGCTTTGCCATACGCTTACAGTTGGTATCTTGATATTGTTACCAATAATAAATGGGATGCTTTTATTGCAGATGATTACTCAGCAGTGTTTCCATTACCTTACCACAGAAAATATATTATTAAATCTTGTTATCAACCGTTGTTTACTCAGCAGTTGGGATTGTTCTCCGCCAATCATGAAATGGTAAACCAACCTTTACCATTTATCCAATTACTTAAAGAAAAGTATTTTAAATATTATTTGCACCTCAATGCATCAAATCCTTATCATGCCGGATTATCGCAAAGGATTACACAACAAGTGCCTTTGAATAAAACCTACGAATCTGTTTATGAAAATTATAGTAGTGTTGTAAAAAATAATTTGCACCGCTTTAGTAAAATAAATTTTGAAATTCATTACAGCACAGATACATCTGCAATTGTAGATTTTACCCGTAAAAACATTGGTGATAAAGTGAAAGGCTTGAAGAATGCGGATTACGAAAGGTTGAAAAATTTACTGCAAACTATCGTAAGAAATAACAAAGGATTTGTAGTGCAGATAACGGATAAAGATCACCAAATTCTTGCTGCTGCTTTTATAATAAAAAGTAATAACAAGCTGATTTATCTTTTAGCGGCTTCCACTAAAGCGGGTAGAAAATTAAATGCGATGACTACACTTATTGATGATATATTTAAAAAATATATCGGCGCTGATTTCATCTTCGATTTTGAGGGAAGTATGATTCCCGGGATATGGAATTTCTACAAAAATTTTGGTGCAGAAACAATTGAGTTTGGTGTGGTGAAAAAGTAAAATATTTTAACCACATAGGTACATAGGTTAAATTCTATTGAAAACTTATCTTTTTTATTTTCTATGTATCTATGAGGTTAAAGAGTTCATAAATAAACTAAAATTCACACGGATAATCCCCTCTCTTCCGAAGAGAGGGGCAGGGGTGAGTTGGAAGAATTATTTCACAAATAAATAAAATGAAAACTTATCTTTTATATTTCTATGTGCCTCCTATGTGGTAAAAAAAATTAAGTATTATTTGGTTTTTATCAAAGTATCTATGTGGTAAATATTTTAATTACATAAAAAAAACCATCTCGAAAGATGGTTTTATATTTTACTTAAAAAAGAAATTAAACATTAATCATAACAGGCATCACCAACATCAATAAGTCTTCTCCATCTTCTGCTTCTGTAGGTAATAAGATCCCGGCCCTGGAAGGTGTAGAGAGTTCCATTTTTACTTCTTCATTATCCATTGCATTCAGCATCTCCAATAAAAATTTTGCATTAAAACCAATCTCCATATCCTCACCTGAATATTGACAGTCCAAACTTTCTTTTGCCTCATTATTAAAGTCAAGATCCTGTGCTGACATAGTAAGTGCATTGCCATTAATTTTTAAATTCACCTGATGTGTTGTTTTGTTTGAAAATATCATTACACGACGCAAGGTGTTTAGTAAATCTGCACGGCTCACCAATAATTTATTCGGATTGTCTTTTGGTATCACTGCATTATAATCAGGATAACGAGCATCAATCAAACGGCAAATAAGTTTGATATCATTAAATATAAAAAATGCATTAGAGCTGTTGTAAGAAATCTGTACTTGAGAATCTTCCGCAGGCAACACAGATTTTAAAAGATTTAATGCACGTTTTGGAACGATGAAAGAATTGTTTTTATCGTGCTTGGTATCTGTTCTTTTATAGCGCACAAGTTTATGTGCATCCGTGGCAACAAAAGTGATCCCTTCATTACTCAATTGAAAATATACACCCGTCATTTGCGGACGCAATTCATCCGTACTTGCTGCAAATAACGTTTTATTTATCGCCTTCTGCAATACGCTAGTACTCAAAGTAAGCTCGCTCACTTCATCAGCCACAGGAATGCGGGGGAAATCATTTCCGTTTTCACCGTTCAGTTTATACTTACCTCTGTCTGTAGTTATTTCCACTGCGAAAGATTCTTCATCTATATCAATAGTAAGTGGTTGCTCGGGTAATGTTTTCAGATATTCCACTAAAATGCGGGCAGGTATCGCCACCTTTCCTTCCACTTTTGATTCAATATCAAGAGTAGTTGTAATGGAAGTTTCTAAATCAGTACCCGAAATAGTCAGTTGATTTTTATTTAATTCAAAAAGAAAATCTTCCAATATTGGTAATACAGTGTTGCTGCTAATCACTCCATTCACCATCTGCAGATTGCGGAGCAACGATGTGGTGCTTACAATAAATTTCATTTATAAGGCTCTTTTATTTTGACCAAAGGTAATTATAAGGGTTTAATTTGTTTTCAACAGATAGTGGATTACAAAGTATCTTTGACACTATGTTTAAAAGCTTGAAAATACTGGTGTTCACAGCCTTTTTATGTAACTATATCCACATCGTTGCACAACAAGATTCTATTCCCTATTCCATCAGCCTTCAGGAAATTACCTGGATGGACTGGCCGGGATTGCAATCTTCCGCATTTGGAGAGTGGGATGGTAAATGGTTTTTTTTAGCCGGAAGAATTGGAGGTATGCACGGTATGTTTCCTCCTGATCCATTTGCACAAGAAGAGGCAAATCATTTTGTTTGGATGCTCGATCCGGTGTCTGGTGAATATTGGTCTAAAGAAGTGTATGGTCTTGATTTGAATTTAGCAGATCAGTTGCGTTCTACAAATACTGAATTTTTACAGCGGGATAATTACTTATATATCATCGGTGGATATGGACTGGATTCTGCATCATTAACTTTTATTACGTTCCCGCAATTAATTGCTGTTGATCTGGAAATTTTAGAAGAGGCGTTGTTATCTGATGGTGAAATACATTCTGCTTTCAGATTTATTACTGACGAAATGTTTCGCATTACCGGTGGAGAATCACAATGGTTAAATGATAAAGCATATCTTTTTGGTGGGCAGAATTTCAGTGGCATCTACACACAAATTCATTCGGAGATGTTTACGCAGATTTATACAAATAGCGTTTACAAGTTTTTTATAAATGATGATGGTGTTTCTCTTTCTGTAGGTGAAGTGGAACAGATAACAGATAGTATAAATTTTCATCGTCGTGATTTAAATTTCAAACCAATAATGTATCCCGGAGCTGTTCCAGGATTAGCGGAATACTCCGGCGTATTTCAATACGAAAGCAATATTCCGTGGTTAACTAATATGTATTTATCCGAGGATAATTACACCGTAGATTCTTCAATGCAACATCGCTTTAGTAATTATACTTGTCCGGTGTTGAGTGTTTATGATTCTGAATCAGAAATTGCTTACACTACTTTTTTTGGTGGCATCAGTCAGTTTTATTTCGACACAATAAACAAAGTTGTTTTAGAAGATTTAAATATTCCATTTACTCCTGATATTTCTACAGTAATAAGAAATCCCGATGGAAGCAGTGCGCAATTTTTACATCCCGAATCTTTTGAAACTTTGTTGGGAAGCAATGCCGTATTTATTCCTTCCTCTGAAGTACCACAATACAGCAATCATGTAATTCAATTAGATGCAATTGATGGAGAAATTTTCGCCGGATATATTTTTGGAGGTATAGAAGCCGAGGCAGGTAATTTTGGATTAAGCAGTGCGAGTAATAAATTATTTAAGGTAATGTTGCAACGTATAATTCCTGTTGATATTCATACATCATTAAGCAATAGCCAAATTTTAATTTATCCAAATCCTGTAACAGATAATTGCAGTATTACAAATAATTCTACGATTTCAATTCAATCAATATTTGTCTATACGATAGAAGGTAAATTGATTTGGCAAAACAAGATGAGCATTGTTCCCGGTACACAATTGCAATTTCCGGTAAATCAATTTGTAAAAGGAATATATATTTTGCGATGTGATACAGACCAGGGCTCTGTTTTTAATGCATTGATAAAGCAATAATCAAAACTTCAATTTAATTTGCCAGAGGTTTTGTAATTGCATCCAATAATAAATTCTCCTGTGCCGGCCGTGTACGATAGAAATAATGCGGGCCAATAAATAATTTTCCGAAAACAAAATTCTGAATCACTGCAAGACTTTGTTTATCGTTGAAGATTGCGTAGAATTTGTCAACGTCATAGCTTAATTCCACATCTCCTTTAGCAAATTGTGTGCGACTGGTAAATCCAATTGGTTTGAAATAAATATCCACAGTATTTTCTTTGCCTTCATTATTTGTAACGGTGATAATGCACACCGGTTTTTCTTGCAACAACGAATCCATGATAAAATTATCAATCACATAAAATTCACAATTCAGTCTTTTAAACTGATTGAAAAAATATCTGCCTAACTCCGGATTCATAGTTCCCGAAGTAGTGCTTTGCATTGTAAATACAGAATCATTAGTGCGCAAAATAGTGAAAGAAGAATCGGGAATATGCGGATATTCTACTTCTACTTTTATTATTGCAGCAGGGTTGTAAGCAAAAATGCTTCTATCTTTCCATTGATCCGGTTCTAAGAAAAATCGTGAGGAAACGAATCCCTGAAATCCGGGTATAGTAACTACAAAAGGAACTTTAGAACCTTCCATCAACATGAAGTTGCCACGATAAGAACTGTTGGGAGATCCGATAAAATAGCTTTTTAGTTTTTTGTTTTTTCGATTGTAAATCTCCACTTTAATATGATCGCCGGCAATATCTCTAACAACTGTATTGTACATGGATTTAGCAACAGGTGCATTCACTTCCAATTGCATAAAAGTGATGAGTAAACTCTGTACAATTTCGGGCCTTGCATGAAAAGAATTATTTACTTCCCAATAGCCTTCTTTGCGTTCCACGAGAATAGTATTGCCTTTTAAATCAGCTAGAAATATTTTTCCAATACTTGCGGTATCGCTTACTTTAAATTCTGCTTCATTGCTTTCAAAGGAACCGGTATCCTTTTTATTAAAAATAAAAAAAGCAATTGTGCCGAGAATAATAACTATTGCGAAATAGAATAAATTTCTTTTCATGTTAATGATTGTATTTCCTGTTGCGTATATAATTATAAATACCGCTGAACAAATAAAGTAAAAATATTGGAACCGCAATATTAATGATTTGCCATTGGGTGCGGTCTGCTTTCACACGTTCCTGATTAAGTGGTCGCAATTTTACTTCTTTAGCACGAGTTTCCATTAGTCCACTGAGATCACTTAAATATTCAATGCAATTCAAAAGAAAATCTTTATTCCCGAATATATATTTCTCAATATTATTTGCTCCCAACGGATATATTTTCCCTTCCTGATCCACATAATTTTTTATCATATCACCATCGCCAATCACTATCATTTTTGCAGTTTCGCCCTTCTCTTTAAATACACCATTACCAATGCGCTGTTGCTCTAATAATTTTGCTGTGGGTTTACGTGATATAAAAGCAGAAGTAAAATTTCCTTCTAATAATACAGCCACCGGTAAATTGGGTTTATTAAACTGCTCATCTTTAGGCATATATTGCGATTGCACAATATTATAAGTAATACGGGTAGGACTTATAAGAAACCTGCTTGCAGGAGAGGTGGTGAGCAAAATAGTTTTTTTAATGCCGGGCACTGCAAGTGTATCTACAGTACTCATAAACTTTCCTTCAATGGCATCAATGTTTTTTACAATCGGACTTTGTTTATTAAAACCGGTAATAATTGGATTGTATAGCCAGGGGCGAGGTTGAAATGTATTGCCAAACGGTACCATAATATTTGTGCATTGCTTATCCTGAATTATCGTATTATTTACTCTTGCACCATATTGAATTAACTGATCCATTATCCGCAAGTCGTAATCAACACTAGTAAATTCACCACTGCGTTTCAAGCTATCAAAATCTGCAATTACCGGATCTATCAACCATAAAATATTTCCGCCGTACATCAGGTACTGATCTATTTTATATTTATCTGCATCGCTGAAAGCACTGCGTGGTTTTGCAATTACAATTACATTATAAGTGGTGTCAATATATTCTGAATTCGGTAAGTCGAGACGATACACATCGTACAATTCATTTAGTGAAATTGCAATGTCCTGAACATACAATGTGTCTAATTCATCATGACCGGCAATAAAAGCAATGGACGGTTTTTTATCATCCGATAATAAGCGGATAGCTTTTGAAAATTTATATTCCAATAATGAAATTGCAACTGTAGGATCATACACAGGAGAGAGGGGTTGAATTTGATCAATCAACATCACCGTTTTATCTTTCCCATGATAATTTACAACAGCATAAGGAAATAAAAAGGAACGGCTGCTCTGTTCTTTTTCCGAAATACCAAAGGGAATAGAAAATACTTGTTGCGCTTCCAACTCTTTTAAATATGCAGCAAGATTATTTTCATCGGGAATGTCAAATGGATTTGAAATTTCATACTGAATATTTTCGTTGCCATACGCCTGAAATTGTTTTAGCATTTCAACTGTGCTTTGTTGCAATTGCTTCAGGTTTGGTGTTAAGTCGCCACTCAAATAAATTTTCACATAAATAATATCATCCTGATTGCGCAGTAATTCTTTAGTCGGTTCGCTCAGCGAAAATCTTTTTTCTTCAGTAAGATCAATGCGATAAAATAATTGTGAGCATGCATAATTCAGCAATATCAGCATTGCGGTAACTAACAATAATCGCAGTAGAGCTCTGCGTCTGTTGCGTGAATAGTGTGAAAGATTATTTACCATTTTCTACTTTCAAAACTTGTTTTAGTTAAATAGAGAAATAATCCGATAGCACTTGCAAAATAAACTACATCTCTAAAATCAATATAGCCTTTGCTGATATTTAAATAATGTTGGTTAATGCTAAATGCATAAAATATTTTATCTGCGCTTCCCACAAAAAATGGCAACAGCGCCATGGCATCGAATGCATAATAAAAAAAGAAACACGCAAACAAACCACCAATAAAAGCAACAATCTGATTATTGCTGATGGATGAAGTGAAAATGGAAATGGCAACAAAAGTGCAGCCCAATAAAATTAAACCAATATAAGATCCGATAATGCCGCCGGTATCTACATTGCCGGGAGGCGATGCAAGTCTGCTCACGGTGAAATAATATAAAATAGTTGGCAGCACGGAGAACAGCACCAAGGTGGATGCAGCAAAAAATTTCCCGAGAATAATTTGTAAATCCGTAACAGGTCTTGTTGCAAGAAATTCAATTGTGCCTGTACTTCTTTCTTCGGCAAACGAACGCATTGTAATTGCGGGAATTAAAAACATAAAAATCCAGGGAGCAAAATTGAAAAATGGATCTAAGCTGGCGAATCCACTTTCTAAAATACTGGTATCAGTAAATACCCAATTAAATAATCCATTCGCCAACAAAAAAATGGTGATAGTTATATAACCAATTAAGGAACTCAAAAAAACATTTAATTCTTTCCTGTAGATTGCAATCACGCTTATAGATTTATTTTATTTCCTGAAGTGAGTTGTTGGAATATGTCTTCCAGTTCTTGTCGTTCTATTTGCAAGTTTAATAGTGTAAGTTGATTATCAACTGCAAAACGAAAAAGCTGTTCCCGCATATCTGCATTGCCGCTGTATTGAATAATAAATTGACTGTTTCCAATATGCTTTACATGAGTAACACCTTGAAGTTTTTTTATCAATGCTATTTCCACAGTTTCTTTAAATGTAGCATTGATTATAGATGTATCGGCAGAGGTATTGCGCAAAGCGTCAACAGTATCATCTGCTACAATCACTCCTTTATTAATAATAATGGCTCTGTTGCAAATGGCTTGTACTTCCTGCATAATATGTGTACTGAGAATCACTGTTTTTTCTTTTCCCAATTGTTTTATCAGATTGCGCACCTCCACCAATTGATTTGGATCTAAACCTGAAGTAGGTTCATCCAAAATCAAAACATCCGGATTGTGCAACATTGCCTGAGCCAATCCCACACGCTGTCTGTACCCTTTTGATAGTTGCCCGATTTTCTTTTTGCGCTCAGGAGTTAGTCCTGTTAATGCAATCATTTCCTCCACTCGCTTTCCAAAGGATTTCATCCCATGCAGCCTTGCCACAAATTCCAGATACTCCTTTATATACATATCGGTATAAAGCGGATTATTTTCCGGCAGATATCCTATATGTCTTCTTACATCTAAACTTTGTTTCTCCACATCAAATCCGCAAACAGTTGCACTACCTGATGTTTGTGGAATATATCCGGTAATAATTTTCATGGTAGTACTTTTTCCTGCACCGTTTGGCCCCAGAAATCCCAGAATTTCACCTGGGTTTACTGCAAATGAAATATCATTAACAGCAGCTTGTTCGCCAAATAATTTTGTGAGATGAGAAATATGTACAGACATAATAGCGGGTAAAATTACTATAACGGTTATAATCCTATTGTTTTATAATAACAGCAAAACAAATAATCGGATTTTTCATATTGATATTATCAAAATAATAATTGTCAAATTTTATTTGACAATTCATTTCTGCAACCATTTTATATACCTCAAGTGTCTTAGCTGTATTCAAAAGGGTTATTAGGGGTGACTAGTTTTGATCCTCCGCATACGAACAGGTAAGCGGAGGTTTTTTTTGGATATCATTGAGTTGAAAATGAATATTAAATCTGCGGAAATAAATTCCGGATAGCAATGGAGAGTCTTTGAGTATTAAGATTCAAAACTAGTTCCGCAACCGCAAGTCTTAGAAGCATTAGGATTATTAAAAGTAAATCCTCTGTTATTCAATCCTTCAATAAAATCTATTTCCATTCCTATTAAATACATGCCATGTGTTTTATCCATATAAATTGTTAAGTCATCGTATTTATAGGTATTATCATTTTCTTTGGCAGAATCAAAACCAAGAAGATAGGACATGCCGGCACATCCGCCACCTTTCACGCCAATACGTAAGCCATAGGTATCGCCGAGATTTTTTTCAATCAGTATTTTTCTTAATTCAGTATATGCGCTTGCAGTTAGGGTAACAGGTGATTGTGTTAAAACATCCATGATTGTTCTTTTCTTTTTTACAAATTTACTAAACTCACTTTTGTGTCGTTAAGTTTCTTTACATTCACTTTTATATTTTTACCACACTTAAATTATTTATGGAATTACTTTCTCAGATTTTAGTTTACCTCGTTCCAGGCATTATCATATTTCTAACTACTTATTTGGTAATCAGAGCATTTCTGGACAGGGAACAAGCCATACGATTGTTGGAATACCGACAAGCAAACCTCAGGGAATCTTTACCAGTGCGCTTGCAGGCTTATGAGCGGCTTACTTTATTTATTGAACGGATTGCATTGAATAATTTGCTGCCACGCATTCGCAAGGCGGAAATGACAGTAAGCGATTTTCGCACAGCACTCATCAGCAATATACGTATGGAGTACGAACATAATCTCAGTCAGCAGATATATGTTTCTAATGATTCATGGGCAATGATTCGAGCAGCGAAAGAAGAAATAATAAGTATGATTAATCAGCAATCATTGGAATTGCGACCAGATGCAAGCTCAATTGAACTCAGTAAAAAAATTATAGGCATTCTGGCAGACTCCGAAGAAGAAACTCCGGGAACAAAAGCAATCAATCAACTCAAAAAAGATGTGATGCTACTTTATGAAAGATAAATGAGAAATTTATTTTGTACACATATAAATATACATTTAAAATTAAAATCAATTTTATCTGAATTCTTAAGTTGAATTTCCACTTTGTCTGATTACTTTAACTCGCACATTTTGAATGAGAGATGGATTTCTTTTATTCACAAATTTTAGATTCTACACTTCTATTTTTAATTTTTATACACTTACAGATTTTAATTTTCAAATCATTTTTTATCTGATTAAAAAAAATATTTTCAATATCAGGGTTGTTTATGCATTATAGTTATTACATTAGTCGCTTCGGTTGTTTTCAGCCACTAATACAATTTTTATTTTGTATTTATTTTGAAAATAATTTGGAGAAATAGGTTAAAAGATTTATTAAAATGTTTTTAAATTTTACATTAAATAATAAAAAAAAATAAATAGACAGGAGGAAATTTTATTGGCAATAATCCTGCCCATACAATTTAAATTTTTATTATCAAGTATTAAATTTTTTGAGAGTAACATTTAAAAAAAGAATTAAAAATATTTATGTTGAAAAATGGGATTTTTGAATACACTGTTATTGGTAGGAAAAATACAAGTGCAATTAAATTTTTTTTAAAAAAATTTTTTCAACAGTTTCGTATTTCCTTATTGTTAAAAATTTATTAAGCAGAGTTTAAAAGAGGAGATGAGCATCAAAAATCATAAATCAATATGGGATAGTTGTCTGAAAGTAATTAAGGACAATGTGAATACCCAAAGTTATAAAACATGGTTTGAACCCATAGAAGCCGTAAGCCTGGAAAGTGATGTATTGACGATACAAGTGCCGAGTCAGTTTTTTTACGAGTGGCTTGAGGAACATTATGTAACTTTATTAAGAAAAACAGTAAAACGTGAATTGGGAAGCGAAGCCCGTCTGGAATATCGAATTGTAGTAGAAAACAGTTCGGGAAGTAATTCGCCGTTCACAATTAATTATCCAAATTATAACACAGGAAATAATAAAAATCCTGAAGTAGCAGCACCTTTTGTAATGGGAAACGCAATTAAAAATCCTTTTGTAATACCGGGCCTTAAAAAGGTAAACATAGAATCAGGCCTGAATCCGAATTATAACTTCGATTCTTTTATTGAAGGTGATTGCAACCGCTTGTGTCGCAGCGCCGGATTTGCAGTTTCGCAAAAACCCGGAGGCACCGCTTTCAATCCATTGGTGATTTATGGTGGTGTGGGTTTAGGTAAAACGCATCTTGCACAATCCATCGGCAATGAAGTAAAACAAAACTTTCCGAACAAGACAGTTTTATATACAAATGCGGAGCGATTCACTAATCAGTTTATTGAATCATTGAAAAATAATTCAGTTAATGATTTCGTACATTTTTATCAATTGATTGATGTACTCATTATTGATGATATCCATTTCTTTGGCAACAAGGCAAAAACACAGGATATATTTTTCCATATCTTCAATCACCTGCATCAGGAAAACAAACAAATTATTTTAACAAGTGATAGGCCTCCGAGAGATTTGGAAGGAGTGGAAGAAAGATTGCTCTCCAGATTTAAATGGGGATTAAGTGCGGATTTACAACCACCGGATTTTGAAACACGAGTTGCTATTCTTGAAAAGAAAATGTATTCCGATGGAATTGAATTGCCAAAAGATGTAGTAGAGTTTGTAGCCTATAATATCACCAACAATATTCGTGAACTGGAAGGTGCATTAGTTTCTTTACTTGCGCAAGCTTCATTAAATAGAAAACAAATTGATTTAGATCTTGCAAAAAAGATTGTAAAGAATTTTGTAAAGAATATGAGCCGTGAGGTTTCCATTGATTTTATTCAGAAAGCAGTGTGCGATTATTTTGAAGTGCCGGTAGAAAAGTTGAAAGAGAAAACACGCAAGCGGGCAATTGTGCAGGCAAGACAACTGTCCATGTATTTATCAAAAGGCTTTACTAAGAATTCATTAAAATCTATTGGTAAACATTTTGGCGGACGAGATCACAGTACAGTAATACATTCCTGTCAGGCAATACAAAACTTGATGGATACAGATACGAAGTTTAAAGAAAGCGTGGAGGAGTTAACGAAGAAACTTCAAATGAGTATTTCATAAAACGAACTTTTACTCTTATAAAAGTCTCATATAAAAAATATGAGATTTTTTTATGGGGAATTGTTTGCAGAAGTTTGGCAGTACTTAAATGTATGTATTAACTTTGCCTGCCTTCACATAAAAAGGAAGGATAAATAAAAGGAAGTAGCAAGCCTTTTAAAATTAAACTGGTGAGGTGGGTGAGTGGCTGAAACTAACGGTTTGCTAAACCGTCGTACGTGTTAAAGCGTACCGAGGGTTCGAATCCCTCCCTCACCGCAGAAAATTGAAATGTTTTTTGCACTTGCAGTTCTTACAATATTTTTCGGGGTGTAGTTCAGCCCGGTTAGAATGCCTGCTTTGGGAGCAGGAGGTCGTAGGTTCGAATCCTGCCACCCCGACAACCGGTTATTTTCCTTTCTTTGGGATGAAACGCAGTTTGCTGATTTGATTGGTAAACATATTTTTCTATTCTCTTTTTCATCCACCTCCAATTCCTACCAATACAATTTTAATTGTTTTAAACAGTATTAAATCCCATTTAAAAATCCACCAATTTGATTGGATATTTATTATGTATTTGAATATGAGTTTACAAGCCTAAAATATATAGGTAAATACTAAATACAAATACAATTTATATGCTTTCACCAAATCCAACAGGCACATATTTTCTGATTACTAAAAATGAAGTGGATGCCGAAGAATATTCTGTTGATATAAAAGATGTATCAGGAAGAGTAATTTTACAAACTGATAACTATACATTTGGTAAATTGATAGACATTCGTAATGTAGCACAAGGCATTTATTTGGTAGTTATAAGTAAACCAAATGAAGTAATGTTTACACAAAAACTTGTAATTACCAAATAGGTATTTACATTAATTTAAATACAACTTTAATGAAACAAACTTTTCTAATAACCATAGCAGCTTTACTTAGCTGCTATGGTTTTACCCAAAACAGAGCTATCAATTGGGCTTTTGGCGACAGCGCAGGTTTGAATTTTGCAACGGAGCATCCAACACCTTTTTTAAGCAGTATTGTAATGTCTGAACCATGTGCAAGCATTTCTGATGAGGAAGGTAATTTATTATTTTATACAAATGGAAAAACAATATGGAATGCAGCGCATGAAATTATGTTAAATGGTAATTTTTTAGATTTAGGTGCCGGAACCTTATCGAGTACTACTCAAGCTGTAATAATTCTACCTGATCCTGGAGATTCAAACAAATATTATATTTTTCATCATGATTTTAATTACCTAAAATATACTATAGTTGATATGAGTTTTGAGGATGGATCAGGTTTAGTTACTACAAAAAATAATATAGCATCAGATATACCATTTACAGAAAAATTGCAGGCAGTGCGCCATGCAAACGGACGTGACTGGTGGCTAATGATTGAAACAATTACGGAAGTTGAAGAAGGATCACTTATTGATTCAATAAATTTCTATTCTTTTTTAATTAGTCCTTCGGGTATTTCAGAACCAATTCTACATGAAGGAACAATTCTAACAGACCAAGAAACATTAATTTCATTAGGTCAAATGAAATTTAATCAACAAGGCAACATGTTAGCTTGCACAAATGGCCGTTCAATTAATCTATATTATTTCGATAGATGTAGTGGTTATTTATCCCACTTTTATAATATAGACTCAATTTTTATTGGAAATAATAATGATCGGTTATATGGTTTAGAATTTTCTAATCAAGGTAACAAATTATATATTACTAAACCCGGTGAAGAAGGTAAAGGTTATTTGTATCAATACACATTGGACTCAATTTCAGATATTAAAAATACAGAGGTAATTATTTATAAAAATTTAGACACAGGTTTTCAAAAGTTATATTTGGATCAATTACAATTAGGTATTGATAATAAGATTTATTTAACTTCTGTAGGGCCTTCTTATCCTACATTTCTTTCTGTTATAAATGAACCAAACTTGGGTGGATTAGCATGTAACTTTGACACTTTAACTATAAGTACAGGCGGCAAAATTGTTAGATTAGGTCTCCCGAACATGCCCAACTATAACCTTGGTGTTATGGAAAAAAGTGGATGTGATACAATAGGCACCTCAGCAGTAAATAATATTAATAAAAATGCTATACAGTTATATCCAAACCCTGCACATAATTATATATATCTAAAACACGCACCACAGGGCATAGTGCAAATACATATAGCAGATATATATGGTAAAGAAGTGTTGTATTTTAATCAACAAAGCACAGATGTAATTAACATCAGTACATTACCATCGGGCTTATATTTCATAATTATAACACAAGAAAACGCAATGCTGATAACACAGAAATTGGTGGTGGAGAGATGAATAGATATTTAGTAGAACTTGGATATAATAGATCTTGATATTTCTTTCAAAAAAAATCATACATTGCTTTTTGATTTATCCTCATTTAATTATTCATTTCTACAGCAATAAAACGAAGCCAATTCAAATACGCTTTAATTAACATTAAGAAAGATTACTATTCCTGCAATATTATCTTCCTGAATCGTCAATGCATTTTCTATAAATTTTTATTGAAATAAATTCCTATTAAAAATCTAAATCAATTAATTAAATGTCAACAGCATTAATTACCGGAGCATCCGGCGGTATCGGCTTGGAAATAGCAAAGCTGCATGCATCTAGAAAAGGCAATCTTGTTTTGGTGGCTCGTAGTCAGGATAAGTTGCTTGCAATTAAAAATGATTTGGAGCAACAATTTTCAATTCAAGTTGAAGTAATTATAAAAGATTTAACTATGGAAAATGCAGCGCAGGAAATTTATGACTATTTAAAAAGTAAAAATATTGTAATTGATTATCTGATAAATAATGCGGGATTTGGAGAGTTTGGTTTATTTACTTCTACACCATGGGAAAAAGAGAAGAGCATGATGGATTTAAATATGATTGCGCTTACACATCTCACAAAATTATTTGCACTTGAAATGCAAACCAGAAGAAGCGGAAAGATTTTAAACATTGCATCCAATGCTGCTTTTCAACCGGGGCCTTCAATGGCTATTTATTATGCAACAAAAGCGTATGTATATTATTTCTCTTCTGCATTATATAATGAGTTGAAACCATTTCATGTTTCTGTTACTTCATCACATCCCGGACCTGTTGAAACCGGATTTATGGAAGCCAGCAATTTACATACAGGCAATACACGCTTATTAAAATATTATCCAATATTAAGTGCAGAATTTGTTGCGAAAGAAAGTTATAACGCAATGCTAAAAGGAAAGCGCATTGTTATTCCCGGATTCTTAAATAAAGTGAATGCATTTTTTTCTAAAATATTACCGTGGTCAATTGTGATACCGGTTACTCGATGGTTGCAAGGAAGCTCAAAGCCATAGCTATAGCCATAGCCATAGCTATAGATGACAAACATTCTATTTATACTTTTTAGAATCAACAAACTTTGACGTTGGCAATGGCTCATATTTTTTAAAAGGCATTGTAAGTAAATTACCGATTTGTTGACTGTCTTTTTCCTGCATTAATAAATCAATTCCATACTGCAAATTTTCATTGGGTTTTTCTACACTTGCAAATGTTTTAAATAGTCTGTCCCAAATAGAAAAAATATTTCCATAATTGGTATCCGTTAATGGTTGTAAATAATGATGATGCACTTTATGCATGTTAGGTGAAACTATTACCCAGCTTACTGCCTTATCCAACCAATGGGGTAAAGTAATATTCGCATGATTGAATTGTGAAAAAACAACAGATGCACTTTGATACATCATTACCAACCACATCGGCGCACCGGAAATTATTACAGCAAGTAAAGTAAACACCGCACGAAAAATACTTTCTATTGGATGATGTCTGTTGGCAGTGGTAGTGTCCACATGCATATCGCTGTGATGCACTATATGAAATTTCCACATCCATTTTACTTTGTGTTGAATTACATGAATTATATAAGCACCGATGAAATCCAATAATAATAAACCAGCAAAAATGAATATGATAACAGGCAGATTAAACACATATAATAAACCGATGTGATGTTCTGAAAAATAATCTGCTGTTAGCACGATGACAAAAGCAAACGGGAGATTTATTAATAAGGTAGTAATTGTTAGAAAAATATTTGTCAGCGCATGTCTCGGCTTTTTATAATTGAATTTGAACAGCGGAATTACAGACTCAATCAACCAAAAAAAAGTTAATCCCCCTGCAAGAATTAATGCACGATGTAAACTTGGAATAGTTTCGAAGTAATGTATTACCGTTTCCAACTTTTTATTTTACTACAAATTTATATTTATTATTAATCTGATTTGTTCTCGTTAAATTGGCTATTGGCGGTTGGCTATTAGCAGTTGGCAATTGGCAGTTGGCTATTAGCAGTTGGCAATTGGAAGTTGGATAGAAAAAAAGGGGAAAATGATTTAAACTATGTGCCTATGTGGTTATATTTTTTTACCCTATCGGTTTGGTGTCCTCACCAACCGAAACATATAATACAACTCCGATAGAAAAGCTCAGGCTAAATATTTTTTTTTCACATAGATACATAGAAAAAAATAACTTAAACTATGTGTCTATGTGGTTAATTTTTTTTTACACAGAGCCCAAATCACAATCTCGGATTAAGAGTTTTTTCCCAACTTTATACTTCATTTTCAAACTATGCAATTAAAAACTATTATAACTCTTCTTAGTATTTCCGCAATAGGTATTTGTAATGCACAGGATAGCCTGCATTATAAAAATACGTATCAGGTAAATTGGGGATTAAGCACACTCAACCGACAAGACATACTTATTTCACCATTTGCATTTAGCGATGTTTCAATAGGAAACTTTGGAATTAAATACAGACGAGATGCGAAATTGTGGCAAGAGTTTTCTCTCACTTATAATACTTTCAATACCATTAATGGTGAATCATTTGAATATTATAATTCAGATTCAACAATTGCAGAAACATATCCTTCCTATCATACTTATGTGAACCTCGATTATTATTTGGGAAAGGAATTATACAATACAGAAAAGATAAAATATTTAGCGGGTGGACGGTTCAGCAACAATATTGATGCTTCAAATATTAATTATGGACGCAATGGAGCATTTACATATTTTGCAAATTTCGGTATTGACATTTGGGGTGCAATGCAATATCAGTTTGACGAAAAAAATGGCGTATATCTGCGATTGGGATTACCCGTATTTTCCTGGGTAGCCAGATCGCCCTATTTATTAAATGACGATGAATTTATTGAGAATATCTCTTCGCATAAATCTCTGAATACTTTTTTCGCTTATCTGGCTGATGGAAATTTAGCAACATGGAATACCATTCAAAGTTTAGATTTACTGGCCGAGTACAATTATCATTTTTATGATCAATGGGTTGTTGGTTTTGCATATAAATTTAATTTCCTGCATTATTCTAAACCATTGCCATTAACTTCTTACGAAAACAGAATTACACTAACCATTAATTATAGCTTCTGATGAAAACAAGATATTTAATATTGATATTTTCTATTGCAATTCTTGGCTCTTCTTGTAATTTATTTTTTGAAGAAGAACCTGCTAATGATCCCGTATCTGTTTTTGAATTTATCTGGCAATCATTCGATGATAGTTATGCACCTTTTGATGAACGCCATGTAAATTGGGATAGCCTGTATCTTATTTATCGCCCGATGGTGAATGCAAATACGGATGATGATTCTTTGTATATTGTTATAACAAACATGCTCGCAGTACTTGATGATGGACATGTGCAAATGACAGTGCCCGGCAAAAAATATTTCTTCTCAAATCATATTTATAATTATCAAATTGATGATGCATTGTTTGATTTAAATGTGATTGAAAATAATTATCTCGACAATGGTTTTATAAAAGATGATAGTGAATATCCGGGTTTTGTATTTGGAACAATTAACAACGATATTACCTATGTAAATTTTGCTTACATCGCAGATAATTTAGATGTGATGAATGATGTGTTGGATAATTATGATACCAAAGGTTTAATCATTGATTTACGACATAATAGTGGTGGTGATTTCACATGGGCATTTTCGAATATGAATCGTTTAATTCAAAACCGCACATTAATATTTTCATCAAAAACAAAAAACGGAAAAGGAGAAAATGATTATACCGATTGGTATGATTGGTATATAGAACCACAAACACCTTATTACTCAAAAAAAGTAGTATTGCTTACAGATAGATATACGATAAGTGCTGGTGAACGCACTGCGATGATATTTAAAACAATGCCGAATGCAATTGTAATTGGTGATACTACGAACGGCGCACATTCTACAATGATTGGTCGTGATCTTGCGAATGGTTGGTATTATACATTGCCAACTCAAAAAGTAAAATTTGCAGATTGTATTTCGTATGAAGGTATTGGTGTAATTCCCGATATATATTTTAAAAATGAGTTATCGGATATAGAAAATGGAATAGATAGATGTTTGGAAAAAGCGATTGCGGAATTTTGATTTTGCAAAGGGCTATTAGCCGTTAGCTTTTGGCTATTGGCGAAAAAACTTAAACCATTGACAAAAAAATGTTTCAAGTTTCGTGTTTCGGGTTTCGTGTTACATGTTTCAAGTTTATTTTAATTTAGTTATCGTAATTATCCTTTCTTATCGTTTCTTTCGATTACATAGTTCATTAATTCGACGATAACACTTTTTTCAGTTCTACAATTCTACAATTCTACAGTTTTACGATTCTACAATTAAACACATTTGCACATCAATCACATTTGCACATTTTTTTCCAATTCCCCGATTCCCCGATTCCACTTTTTTCAGTTCTACAATTCTACAATTCTACGATTCTACACATTCTCACATTAACCCCATCAGCTAATCTGCTAAACATTTCATTTGCACATTTGCACATTTGCACATTAACCACATTTGCACATTTTTCCCCGATTACCCGATTACACTTTTTTTCAGTTCTACAATTCTACAAATACCTCCATCGCATTTGCCAATTCCACAATTACCATTATATTTGATACATGAAAACAAAATTCCCTTCTTTTTATAAATTATTTTTTATTTTTTTATTATTTACTGGAAGTGCGCAAGGATTTACACAAACACCGGAGTTTGCACCGGTGGGTGTGAAGTGGTGGTACTATTTTCACCAATATGGATTCCCACCCAATCAAGCAGTTTATACTCTGGAGGTTGAAAAAGATACTATTTTTTTAGGAGTTCCTTGCAAAAAGATAGTTGCAACTATCTTTAATGGTTCCACTCCTATTTCAGATCAAGCATTTTATATGTATCAATTAAACGATACAATTTTTGCTTCAGTCGAAGACAGCTTCAGTATAGTTTATATTTTGAAACCTGAACCTAATGATAGTTGGGTTATGAGTGTTACAAATTTTTATTATGGTGAAATAGCTCCAATGAATCCAACTACAGTTTATGTTGATTCAATTAGTTATTTTACATTCTTTGATGTAGAATTTCAAGTAAGTCATATTCATATGGAGGATTGGTTGAGTTTATGTGTTGCAGATTCCATTGTTGAATTGTATGGAAATCCAAACTATCTCCTCCCAAGATATTGTGATCTTCCAGATTTATCCGAACCACTTGGTATAAAATGCTTTTATCATCCTGTATATGGATTATTGAATTTTGATGGAGGTGAATGTGATTTTATTTTAGAAATAGAAAATAGTGAAATTAATTACAATATTTATTATGATATTTTAAGCGCACAAATAAAAATCTCAATAAATAATTCAGAACCTATAATCCAATTTACTCTTTATGATCTAAATGGTAAATTTTTACAAGGAGGAATAAATTGTTATACTGGACTAAATATTCCGATGTATGAATATCCAAAGGGTATTTATTTGTTACATATTAAAACTAAAAGTAATTCTTCTATTTATAAATTTTTAAAATAATTTTTTATGAAAACATACTTAATCTTAACTATTATATTATTATTATCAAGAGGCCTTCTTGCGCAAATTAATTGCCTAACGGAATCTAACAATACTACCGCCGGCTCTCTTCCGTCCTAGCCGAGTCACTGGAACAGGACTCGGCGTATAATAATTGATAAACTCTATTTATTAGTTTTATAATCATGAGTACTAAAGTAAAACAAGTTAATACGGGCACTACATATTTCTGCACTTTTACGAATTTCGTCTCAGCCGAGTCACTGGAACAGGACTCGGCGTATAATAAATGATAAACTCTATTTATTAGTTTTATAATCATGAGTACTAAAGTAAAACAAGTTAATACGGGCACTACATTTCTGCACTTTTACTTTCGTCCAGCCGAGTCACTGGAACAGGACTCGGCGTATAATAAATTATAAACTCTATTTATTAGTTTTATAATCATGAGTACTAAAGTAAAACAAGTTAATACGGGCACTACATATTTCTGCACTTTTACGAATTATAATTGGCTACATCTATTTGAGATAACAAATTTTTATACTCGGATTTATAAATGGTTTGATTTCCTTATTGCAAAAGGATGCCATTTATTTGGCTACGCCCCGATAGCTATCGGGGTGCCAAACCACTGTCATATAATTTTATATTTGCCGGTGGAAAGTGTAATCATTCAAAAAGTAATAGGGGAAGGAAAACGTTTTATGGCATATCAAATCGTAAAAATTCTAAAGGGGCAGAACAATTTTAAAATACTTCAGGAAATGACAAATGGTGTAACCTCATCAGAATTAAAAAACAATGTAATACACAAAGTATTTGAAGATTCATTTGATTGTAAAGAATGTTATTCTTCAGAATTTATTCAACAAAAATTGCAGTACATACATAATAACCCTATAAAAGATAAATGGAAATTAGCGAACTTGCCTGAAGAGTATTTACATTCATCCGCAAAGTATTATTTTACCGGTGAAAAAGGAATATATCCAGTTACACATTATCTTGAATTTTATGATATACCATTGGCAAAATAGAAATAAGAACGCCGAGTCCTTTTCAAGTGACTCGGCTGGTACCTCAGAGAATAAGATGCATTTTAATAAATACATCTGTTCTGTATTGATTTTATTTCTGTTTTTCACAAATCAAATACAAGCGCAAGCTACATTTAATAAAACCATAGATTTTAGTAATGGAGATGATGTGGGGTTTGGTATTGTAAAATTAAATGATGGATATATTTTAATTGGGAACGGATGGGGTTACGAAATTGGAGAATATTTTGATGAAAAAATTAAATATGCAAAAATTGATTTTGAAGGGAATTTGCTATGGCAAAAGGTTTTGGGAAGTGTTGATTCGCAATACTATTCTTATTTTATAGCTGGTCAATTATTAACTGATGGGAATATTGTATTTGCAGGTTCTAAAGCAGCAGATGGTTTGTCAAATGTGTTGTTAGTCAAGTTTAATCCCAATACCGGAGATACCATTTTTACCAAAACTTATTTTAGCGAACAATGGCAAACAGGTATGCAGGTATTTGAATTCAGCAATGGTGATTTGCTTTTGTTTTGTGCAGGAGGCGCTTCAGTATTTTACCGCACTATCTTAAAGAAAACAGATGCAGATGGAAATTTGCTTTGGAGTAAACTGATTGGTGATTTTGGTGAGTATAATTCAACTGTAATGGGGCCTATTGACTCTGAAAATATCTTTTATTTACTCCATGCTTTTATAGACTGCCCTACACCAATATATGAAATAAGAAAGTTTGATTCTGCGGGTACAATATTAAGTGAAGAAATTCATGAAGGTGGATGTTTTACAAATGGAATAAAATCAATTGTAGGTGGATATTATGGAGGTGGTATAAACAAACCCGATTATCCTTATAACTCTTTGGTTTTCCGTTTAGATGATTCAGATGAATTACTTTGGATTTTCAATTCTACGTATGATATAGACACTATTTATGATAATTTTCTACAGCTTTCCGTTGGGTTTGAATATCCCAATGGTGATTTACTTGTCATTGGTTATCTGGCAACAGAACCCGTAGGAGATTATCATGGCTATATAGCAAGGGTGGATATAAATGGAAATGCGATTTGGGAACACAGATATCTTTCACCCGGCGGCTTAGGTCAGGATAATCGTATTCATGATATAGAACTCACCGATGCCGGAGGTATTATTATAGCAGGTGCTGCGTATGGAGAAGTGTATGAAGAAGATCAGAATTTTTGGGTAATGCAGTTGGATAGTGTGGGTTGCTTAGTGCCGGGTTGTGATAGTTTAGATGTAAGTATTTTACCCATGCCCTTCAATAATGATTTTATAGTATTTCCAAATCCGGCAAATGAATATTGTGTTATTCAAACAGGTACACCATTAAAATCCAATACAAGCATTGAACTGTTTTCAACCAATGGCGCACTCATAAAAACATATCAAATAAATGCAGGAAATATCTCAGCTACTCTAACCCTTGAAAATATTCCGGCGGGCATGTATTTTATAAAAGTGCAGAATGAGGATGATGTAAATGTTGTGTTGAAATTGATGGTGGAATGATTAAAAAAACTTAGACCATTGACTTAGGACATTGATAAAAAAAGTTTTGGGTTTCGGGTTTCAAGTTTCGGGTTAAAAAAACTCATCACTGATTAAAGGGCTATTTGTTGGTTTTTTAAAAAAATAAATTTTTTTTTTTTTTTTTTAAAAAAGGTTTTTGGGTTTTGTGTTTTGTTTTTGGGGTTAAAGACTCATTACTCTTTTTTTACTCACTACTCACTCACCTCTCACCACTCACTACTCTCCACTCACCACTCACTACTCACTCACTACTCACCACTCACTACTTCGCCTGCACCTTTCCTGAACCGGAAATACTGGTATTTACTTTTGGGCTTCCACCATAATATACATTTCCACTTCCTGAAATATTTACTTCCAAAGTATTTTGTGCTGTTATATATGTATTACCACTTCCTGATATTGAAATCTCAGCGCTATTAGCAATAAGTGTTTCACATTTAAAATTTCCAGATCCGGAAATTTCAAAATCTACTTCATTTGCTCTTCCGCTAAACATCATTTCGCCACTGCCGGCAATACTTGCATCTAACTCATCAGCATTTACATCAATAGCAATTGTGCCCGATCCGGAAATTTCAAAATCCATATCCTTTGCACCACCAAATGTTCCGTTACATTTTATTGTGCTGGAACCTGCGGCTTCAATTTCATATAATTCAGGTACAGTAATTTCAATAATTACTTTTCCCATATTATAATTTTTATTTCCGTTATTATCAATTTCAATTTTCAGTGTCTTATCTTTTACTTCAGTTTTTATATGTTTAACATCCTCATCACTACCCATAATTTTTATTGGTGTTTGTGCTCCCTGATTAATTTTTATTTCAAAACCACCGGATACTTTTATTTCATCAAAAGGGGCTACAAGTCGGTTTTCATCAGCCAATGATTTATCAGTTGTGGTTTTTTTATTTAAACTAAAAGAGAAGATCACGATTACTAAGGCAATAATACCTGTCATCGTTAAAAAATTACCCGGAAAGTTTTTCATATTACATGTATTTATAAATCCAAAGTAAGCACTTAAAAAGAGATTTAAAAAATAAGAGCGTTAAAATTTGTTATGCATGCTCTGCTATCTTTGCAAGATGCAAATAAATGATGCGGATAAATTCAAGAAAGTAATCAGTCATGCGAAAGAGTATGGATATATTTTCCAAAGCAGTGAAATTTATGATGGCTTAAGTGCTGTTTATGATTACGGTCCTTATGGTGTAATGCTGAAAAATAATATCAAAGAATATTGGTGGAAAGCAATGGTGCAGATGCATGAAAATATTGTGGGTTTGGATACTGCAATTCTGATGCATCCCACTACATGGAAAGCATCCGGACATGTGGATGCATTTAATGATCCGCTGATTGATAATAAAGATTCAAAGAAAAGATATCGTGCTGATAATTTAGTGGAAGATTATATTGCGAAGCAAGAAGATAAAATAAAAAAGGAAGTTGAAAAAGCAGCTAAACGATTTGGTGAAAGTTTTGATGAAGCGATGTTTATTTCTACGAATCCAAGAATATTAGAAATTGCAGAGCGAAAAAAAAATGTTGCTGACAGGCTCGCTAATGCAATGCGTGAAAATAATCTGGAAGAACTGAAACAAATAATTATTGATTGCGAAATAGCAGATCCCGAATCCGGTTCACGCAACTGGACAGATGTGCGTCAATTCAATTTAATGTTCAGCACAAAAATGGGAAGTGTTGCACAGGATGCGGATACAATTTATTTACGTCCGGAAACTGCACAGGGAATTTTTGTAAATTTTTTAAATGTGCAGAAAACTACTCGTCAAAAAATTCCTTTTGGTATTGCACAAATTGGTAAAGCATTTAGAAATGAAATTGTTGCACGACAATTTATTTTTCGTATGCGTGAATTTGAACAAATGGAAATGCAGTTTTTTGTAAGACCGGGTGAAGAAATGCAATGGTATGAGTACTGGAAAAATAATCGCATGCAATGGCATCTTGCTTTGGGAACAGATAAGACAATGTTGAAATTTAAGAATCATGAAAATCTTGCGCATTATGCAAATGCTGCCGTGGATATAGAATTTCAATATCCCTTTGGATTTAAAGAATTAGAAGGAATTCACAGCAGAACGGATTATGATCTGCGTCGTCATCAGGAATTTTCAGGAAAGAAATTGCAGTTTTTTGATCCGGAATTAAATCAAAGTTATATTCCGTATGTAGTAGAAACTTCTATTGGTTGCGACCGCATGTTTCTTGCGATGTTATGTAATGCATATCAGGAAGAAGCGGTGAAAGATGATGTGCGCACTGTATTAAAACTACCCGCCTCATTAGCACCAATAAAAGTTGCAGTATTACCATTAATGAAAAAAGATGGATTAGCGGAAAAAGCAATGGAAATTTTCAATACATTAAAGTATTATCATCTGTGTCAATACGATGAAAAAGATTCAATCGGAAAACGTTATCGCCGGCAAGATGCAATCGGCACACCATATTGTATCACTGTTGATCATCAAACATTAGAAGATAATACAGTAACAATTCGTGAACGGGATAGTATGCAACAAGAAAGAATTAGTATTGATGAAGTACAAAAAGTAGTTTCCGAAAAAGTGGATATCAATCAAATTTTAAAAACACTTAAGTAGTAGAAAAATTTTTCTGTAATAGCTGTCGTAAATCAGCAATAACAATTTAATAAATGGATTTCATCAAACACATAACATGGAATTCTTTAGCAAGTGCAATTCTATATTTTGCATTGTTTTTATTTGTTGTATCCTGCGAGAAAGATCCTGATGGAAAACCATTTCCGAATAATGATAATAACAACAGAGCAATTGAAGTAACGCTGCATCATGTATTTGATACCATTTTATTTACTGATAGTTTAATTGCGAATGTTGAAGTAAAAATTTACAGCAGTTACGATCAGTTTATAACAGATGGTCCTGCCGATGCAATTCGATACAGTGATTCAACAGGTGTAGCATTATTCGAATATCGCAGTGCAGATTATTACTGGATAAAATGTTTTCATCCCGCACATGGATTTATAACCGATAGTGTCAGCACACCATCGCACACAGTTGCCTTTGTACAATTGTATTATTACTTCTGAAACAATTATTTCTCCGGGATATTTGTAAACTCAAATTGTAGAGTAAGTTTTTCCCAGGATAAGTGAATTATTCCACCATCACCTACTGCATTCGGAGAAACATTAAAAGTGAGATTTTCTGCAAATGCATCTGTCATTACCGGTGTAACAGTAAAGCGAAGAGCATCGTCTGTTTCATTATATTTAAATGCACCCCATTGCTTTTCATCCAGATTAAAAATAATTGTCCAATCTGTTGCAGTTGGGATTGCAAAAAAAGCGTAAGTATCTTTTTTCAATAATTGTCCATTAATCATCACATCCTGAGTAAAGGAAATAGTGGTTGCTTCATTAGCGCCTGCACGCCAAACTTCATTATACGGAACCAGCTCGCCCCAAATTGTTCTGTCTTTCACTCTTGGTGATCCGTAATTAATTGTAACTATATTTTCTCCGATAGTTGCTGTAGCAGTTTCCGCCGGACTCACTCTGTTTTCTTTTTCACCAGTTTCTGTATTATTTTTTTTATCACCTGCTTTCTGTGAATCGCTGCAAGAAGTGATGGCTAATACAGCAACTAAAACTATAATATTGAATATACGCATTGTAATTTTTTTATTTTGGTAAAGGTAGGTATAACGCCTCATTTTATTAAAGTGAAGAATTGCATTTAAGGATTAATTAACTTTGATATCTATGAAAGAAGAAGAGCAATCACCGTTTGACAAAATGTCCAACAAAACACTTATGCTTTTTGGATTGGTTGCAATAGTAATTGTTATTGTAATTAATTTATTCTCACGTTTTTAAAGTTTAATGCGACGGGTGATACCGTACAGTATTACAACACTTACCAGCACACCAATACTAAACCATAGATATAATTTGATTATCAGCAGATAAATCAGAATTATAATAATTAAGATGATGAGAAATAAAATGCCAACCTGTATCCAGTCGCCATTATTCATTATAAATCAGGATTTTCAGATTTAAAATTTTCGAGAGAGTTCACATGTAATTCCCATTCAGTCATTACAGTTGCTAATTGTTTTTTCAATGCATTGTAATTATCAAAAACGGTGGTATTGCCTTGTTGTTCTTTATAAAAATCCGGTTCACGCAATTGCTCTTCAATTGTGGCTATTTTTTTTTCAAGATCGGAAATTTTTTCTTCTGATAATTGTACATCTCTCTCAAATTTCTTTAGCTCTTTTGTTTTATTTTTTTTTTCAAATTGATTTTCTTTCGGAGCAACAGGAATTTTCACTGCTTCTGTTTTTTTTGCAGCCACTTTTATTTCAAGTTCTTGTAGACTCTCTATTTTTTTTGCATCCAGATAATCGTAGATGTCACCAACAAATTCAGTTATTTTCTTATTGTTAAATTCAAATACACGATTGGTAAGTCCCTGTAAAAAATCTCTGTCGTGCGAAACTAAAATTACAGTGCCTTCAAAAGTGTTTAATGCATTTTTCAATACATCTTTAGAGCGCATATCTAAGTGATTTGTCGGCTCATCCAGAATTAAAAGATTTTGTGCATCCAGCAATAATTTACATAAAGCAAGACGTGATTTTTCACCACCACTCAGCACTTTTACTTTTTTATAAATAGCATCTCCACTAAATAGAAAGGTACCTAACAGACTGCGAATCTTTGTCCGTATATCGCCGGTTGCTGATTTATCAATAATATCAAAAACTGTTTCATCTCCATCTAAAGAATCCGCCTGATTTTGTGCGTAATAACCGGTAACTACATTACTTCCAATCACCATTTCGCCTTCGTAGGATTCTCTGTTTGCAATGATGCGGGATAGGGTGGATTTACCCTCACCGTTTTTTCCAACAAATGCAATTTTATCACCTCTTTCAATAGTAATAGAAATATCTTCTAATATATTTTTTACATCGTATTTCTTAGTAAGATGACTGATTTCAATTACTTTTTTTACTGATCTTGGTGGTTGAGGAAATCTGAATTTTATACTCGCAGTTTCTTCATCATCTACTTCGGTCATCTCCATTTTATCTAACTTGTTAATCAGCGATTGTGCAAACTTTGCTTTTGATGCTTTGTATCTGAATTTTTCAATTAACTGTTCAGTTTGCTCCACATATTTTTCCTGATTTTTTAAAGTATTGCGTTGTTGATCAATACGCTCTTTTCTCAATTCAGTAAATCGGGTATAAGCCACCGGATAATCATAAATCTTTTTATTTACTATTTCAATTGTTCTATTCGTTACGTTATCTAAAAACTTGCGATCGTGAGAAACAATAATTACAGAATCGGGATAAGCAGATAAATAATTTTCCAGCCATTGAATACTTTCAATATCCAAGTGATTTGTAGGTTCATCTAATAAAATAAGCGCAGGTTTACGTAATAAAATTTTAGCAAGTTCAATACGCATTTGCCAGCCACCGCTAAACTCTTCAACAGGACGGCTTAAATCATTGCGGTCAAACCCTAAACCTTTAAGTACTGTCTCCACTTGCTTCTCAACAGTAGCTACATCCATCACTTCAAAATGATGATGCAGTTCATTCAATTCATCCAACAGATCATTATAAATTTTACCGGTGTAATCAGTTTCGATTGTTAGTTGTTCGTTTATTTCTTCAATGCGTTGTTCAATTTGCAATGCTTCATTAAATGCAGAAGCAGCTTCCTCATAAACACTGCGCCCTTTCATAGCGGCAATTTCTTGTTGTAAGAATCCTAAAGTGGCACCTTGTGGTATTACTACATTGCCCGAATCATACTCCTGCAGTCCTGTAAGAATGCGCAGTATTGTAGATTTTCCTGCACCGTTTCTTCCTACTAACCCTATTCTGTCGCCGGGTTTCATAGCCATTGAAATGCTATCTATTATTACTTGTCCGCCAAATTGAAGCGATAAATTTTGTATTGAAATCACGTCGCAAAGATAGAAGGATGCACGTTAATACTTTTAATAAGATATTTTTCTTTGGTAAATAATTAATTGATGATTACTAAATTTGAGTGGATACATTATTCATTAAAGAATCTTTCTTAAGCAATGATTTCAAAAAATATATTTAGCTTTTTAAAAGCACTATCAGAAAATAATAACAGAGAATGGTTTGAAAAACATAAACCGGAGTATCAGATTATTCAAGCACAATTTAAAGAATTTTTAGAGGAATTAGTAATTGAAATGTCGAAGTTTGATGACACACTACAGGATGTAGATGTATCCAAAGCAATCTTTAGAATTTACAGAGATGTAAGATTTTCAAAAGATAAAACACCTTATAAAACAAATATGGGTGCATGGATAAATAAAGGCGGGAAGAACAGTATTAATGCAGGATATTATTTGCAAATACAGCCGGGAGGAAATTCTTTTGCCGCAGCAGGATCTTATTTTCCCGATGCATCGAATTTAAAAAAGTTGCGACAAGAAATTGACTATAATTCTATTGCTTTCAAGAAAATTTTGAATGTAAAAAAATTAAAAGAAACATTTGGCGAATTATCTGATTTTAAATTGAAAACAATTCCAAAAAGCTATGATCCCACCAATCCGATGATTGAATATCTAAAGCAAAAAAGTTTTATTGTTACCAAACAATTAAAAGATAGTGAGATTTCTAAACCTGATTTTATTCGATCTCTTTCTGATATTTATAAAACTGCTCAGCCGTTGGTTCAGTTTCTAAACAATGCATTAGACTGAGTTAAAATGGAAGCAATCTGACAAATGGTTTTTCAAAAATGTTAACTTTATCATTCAGAAATTTTTGAAAAGATGTATGGTAAGTTCATTTTTTTATTCGTTGTTATATTATTAAGCTATTCAACCTTTGCCCAATCCATAATCGTGCATCAGGATACGGTTATATGTAGCGGCGACCCGGTTACACTTTATGCTGAAGTTGATGGAGTATTAGGTACATTAACTTATGAGGTAGAAGAAATTCCATTTGCTCCCGAACCTATTGGAGGTACAAGTATGACTATGGTAGATGATACTTATCTGGGTGGTTATGATATAGGTTTTGATTTTTGCTTTTTCGGCGAAGTGTATGATGAGGTTTATATCTGCTCTAATGGATGGATAAGTTTTGTAGTGCCCGGAGCAGGTTGGAGTACGAACTGGACTCCAGATGGGACGATTCCAGACAACGCTATGAATGTTCCAAAAGCTGCAGTAATGCCTGCTTGGACGGATTGGCATACAGGATTATGTGCTAATTGTATTCATCGGGAGCTTCTAGGCACTGCACCTTACCGCAGATTTGTAATCACCTATGAAGAAGTACCACTTTTTTCTTGTACCGGTTTTGAGGGTACTTTTCAAATAATATTATATGAATCCACGAATGTTGTAGAACATCACCTTACTGATGTGGATGTTTGTGGAGCATGGGATCTTGGAATTTCTACAGAAGGAATTCATAATGCAGATGGCACTGAAGCATACACTGTACCCGATAGAAATGCTGAAGACTGGTCAGCAACCGACAACAGTTGGAGATTTAAACCCGACCAGATTACATGGTATGAACTTCCTTCAGCAACAGTAATTGGTTATGGTGATTCTATAGTTGTAAATCCTGATGTTACCACTTCCTATTATGCAGAAGTAAGTTTTTGTGATGGAGGTACACTATCTGACACAGTTGAAATTGGAATAAGCACTCCATATGATGTTGTTTATCTGGGCCATGAAATTACCTGCCATGGAGAAAGTGATGGTTGGTTAAGCCTAACTGTAACCGGGAATTCTAATCCTGTTACGTTTACATGGAGTACAGGAGCATCAACAGATAGTATTGGTGGATTAGGACCTGGAACATATTCTGTTATTGTGGAGGAAGAAGGTGGATGTAAAATAACTTTAGAATTTGAACTAACTGATCCACCATTATTGGAATTAGGAATTGCAGATACACAGAATATAACTTGTTTTGAAGGTACTGATGGTGAAATACTCTTAGATGCTAGCGGTGGTGTACCTCCTTATATATTTTTTCTGGATGGTAATGTCTATACCGATAGTCTTTTTATAAATCTTTCTGCCGGCAATTATATTTTCACAGTAAAAGATCAAAGAGGCTGTTGGGATACTTTGGAAATTGAATTAACTCAACCACCTGAAGTTATTGTGGATGCAGGTAATAATCTGATTATTCCTTACGGAGGATTAACACAAATAAATGCAAGCACCGATGCTGCCACTCCTTATAATATAGTTTGGACACCTACAATTGGTTTAAGCTGTACTGATTGCATAAACCCAATCGCATCACCTTTGCAAAACACCAGTTATCTATTATCAGTCATAGATCCAAATGGATGTATAGGTTTCGATGTAATGGATTTAATAGTAGAACTAGATCTTATTTTGCCCAATGTATTTACACCAAATGGAGATGGAATGAATGATAACTTTCATGTTTCCATGGATTTTATTGAGTCCGGAACTATGGATATATATGACAGATGGGGAGCATTGATACTATCTACAAGTGAAATAACAAGAGGCTGGGACGGGACAAAAAATGGAGCAACTCAAGAAATTGACTCCTATATATATATTATAAATGTAATAACAACCTCCGGTGTACAAATAGAAAAATCAGGTACAATTACATTATTGAGATAGTAATCAAACCTTTGAGGTTAAAGGTTTTCAAAAACGTTGCATCATAGTGTGTAAAATCTTGTTCATTTTCTTGTTTGAAAGAGTTTTAGCGCTTAGTTTTGTTTCGCTTGCAAATAAAAAATGTTTAATTCAGTCTTAAAAGTGAATTAATCTTATTGAAAGTGCTTGCATGGCTTATAGTTTAAAGCTACTTTTGCGAACAATTATTTATAAGAAAAAAATCAATACAAAAATGCAAATCATGGTTACCCGTAAATTTATCATTGCAGCATTGCTACTTATAAGTGGCTCTGCTTTTGCTCAGATCGAGCCTGTTATTAATGAAGAGTGGATCCCTGACAGCCGTATGGAACAGCACGAGCAGTTTGTTGCAGGGGATTATGCCTTTCCGGCAAAACCACGCAACCAGTGGAATATCGGAATCGCCTTAGGCGTACCACAATTAAATGGAGACGTGAGAACTGATCCATTTGGAAGCAGCCACAGCCCAGCTTGGGGTGCAGGTTTAAACATCCGCAAAGGTTTAGGATATGTAACTTCTATTAGATTACATGCCAGCTATAACACAGCCTATGGTATGGATTACGAAGATTCAGGTATTAGCGAAAATAAAACACTAAATGGTGCTTTTGCAAGCCAAGATCCAGGTACTAATTATTCAGATGGTGCAGATTATTCAACTCTACCTTGGGTTAGTAATTACAAAACCACCATTATTCATGGTTCATTTGATGTAATGTTCAATTTGAATAATGTGAATTTTCATAACGCCACTCCTAAATTCTTACTTTATGGATTTGGTGGTCTAGGCTTATTCGTTTATGAAACTCAGATGGATGCTAAAGATGCCAATGGTGCGGAATATGATTTCGTTACTATTATTGGTGATAATCCTTTATCCAACGATGATGGAAAAAGCAATCGCCTTGATAATTTACATGCTGCTTTAGATGGCGATTATGAAACTCAAGCTGAGGTTGCCAATCCAGTAACTTGGGGAGAAGGTACGCAAGTAGTAAACCCAAGCTTTTCTGTAGGTGCTGGTATTTCCTGGAAATTAGGCCGTGCAGTTGAATTAGGTTTAGAACATAGAATGAGTTATTTCTTCGATGATCTTGCTGATGGTCAAAGAGCTGGTGGTGCAAATGATATGTATCACTTCAGTACAATTAATCTTGGATTTAACTTAGGAAGTAAATCTCAGCAACCACTTTGGGAAGTGAATCCTTTGAATTTTGTTTATAATAAATTAAATGAAATAGATCCTGCTAATTTATTAGCTGATGCAGATGATGATGGCGTAATTGATTATTTAGATCGTGAGCCTAACACACCTGCAGGAACACCTGTTGATACTCATGGTGTTTCTCTTGATAGCGATAAAGATGGTTGTATTGACAGTGAAGATCCAGAACCATTCTCTACTCCTAACTTAGCTATTGAAAATTGTCAGAACATTCACATGACTGATGAAAGAGTAAATGAATTAATTGATGCAAGATTTGCTAAGCAACCTGCAGCAGCTACTAACTGGTATTTACCAATGATATTCTTTGATTTGGATAAATCCAAGATTCGTCCTGATGCAGTTCCTCAATTAGTTTATGTTGCTGATATCATGGCTCAGTATCCTAAAATGAAAGTTGAATTAGTTGGACATGCCGACTCTCGTGGAAGTGAATCATACAACTTAAAACTTTCTGAAGAACGTGCTAAAGCCGCTCTTGATTATTTATCAACTGTAAAGAAGATTGATCAAAGCAGATTTATTATGAAGTATGAAGGTGAAAGTAATAACCTTATACCTAATGCTCGTCAGGAAGCAGAACATCAAACAAACCGTCGTGTGGAATTCCACATTTCGAAATAATATAATTACATGATTTGGAAAGGGGCCGAAAGGCCCCTTTTTTATTTTATAGATTTTCTTAAGTTGAAAAATTCATACATAATTACTGCATAGAGAATTAAATATTCAATAGCAACAATAATCAAATTCTCCTGATAAGGTAAATAGTTGTAAGTGATATATGTAAAACAAATTAGAAAAGACCAAAGAATAGAATAGCGTAGGATAGTGATTGATGTAAGAGCAATTAAAGGAGTTAAATACCATGGGTGAATAGTAGTAGAACATAAGAAATATAAAGTGAAAACCAGAAGAGACAGTGTTATAAAATCTAACTTAATTCTTTTTGAAAATGCAATCAGCAATATTGTTATTGTTAATATAACAGGGAGTATGCGCTGTATAAGTATTACATAATTGTAGTTATTCTGAAACATCCATTTTAACGCATAATATATACTTGCATTAAACTCAAAAGTTTGAAAGTATAAGCGGAAGCTAGTGAAATAGTTTAAAATACTTCCTGATTTATAATAAGGTAGGAATGAAATTCCAACTATTAACAGTGCAATGACGATTATTTTTAATGCATGCCTGATTTCCAATCTTCTAAATAATAAAGGCAACAACATCAATGGCCAGAGCTTTACTGATATACTTATTCCCAAAAATATTGCAGCGGGTAAAAAGAAATTATTCAAAAGCAAATAAATACTCAGCAATAAAAAAAATATCATCATTGCTTCCATGTGAATATTGCCCGTGAGTTCAATAATTACTAATGGATTAAATGCATAGTACGCTGCTTTTGAAATAGGCAATTGCAGTTTTCTTAAAATGCGTATCAGCAACACAATTGAACCTGCTTCAAATAATACCATACATGTCTTTAATAAAAGCACATGTAGAAAGATGGAATTACCCGCAACATAACTTACACCGGTAAATATCCATTGACACACAGGAGGATATATGCTGTAATATTCTGTTGAATTCAGATTGGCATATATATCAGTTTGCAAAAACTCAGATCTAGAGGAATTATTAAATTGATTTAATAAAAATTCCGGAGTAAAAGCAAACGGATTTACATGTAAAGTATTTACAACGCCATCCCAAATAAATCTGTAATAATCATCAGAAAGATTTGGGATATTACCAATTAATAATAGGCGAATTCCAACAGCAGCAATTATTATTTCTGATGATGCAATTTTTGAAGAGAAAATATTTTTTATAAGTAATCCATACAACAAAAAGAGGCTGCTATAACAACTGATTAGTAATATAAAATCAGTTCTATCTACAAAGCGATTAAAGTAAAATGCAATTACACCAAAAAGCAAGTAGAGAAAGTAGCGGCTATTTTTAGAATTAGTGGTTTCCCATATCATGATTTAAGCCGTGAGTGTTTCACGGAAAAATAGAAAATAATTCCGAAACCAAATGCGGATAAAATATGAAATGGAAGCAAGCCATAATCCTCATAATAAAAAGCCATTACAATTCCGGTAATAAAATACATACAAAATAATCCTTCCAAATAAGTGATTGCAGTTATTTTTCTTGATATATATTTCTTGTTATTCCAAAGATCATTTGACTTCATGATATTGAATTTCGGTGTGCGGATAAATGCAGACTTATGCCCTGTCCAGCCACGTAACACAGCCCATGCATTATGTAATGAAAGTCCCATTGTTATTGCTAGAAAAATTGGGAAGCGGGTGAGAAATGCTTTCCAGGTTTGTTGTTTGGTTTCAAACGCTTGTCTTATAGAAATGTAATAAGCAAATGCGATAGAGATAGAGCCCAATAAAAATATACTGGCGTATTTAAAATAATTGAATTCTATATAAATATTTTTTACAAATAATAAAGGAACGCTTAATAGTCCTGTAAAAAATATGAAGATATAGTTAGTGGTATTAAACAAATGCACTATCGCATTTAACTTCACCTTTAATGGCAATTCAGAGTTTAATACTGTACGTCCAATTTTTTTTGCCGTTTCAGCACCGCCTTTATTCCATCTGAACTGTTGAGATTTTACTGCATTCATATCCGTGGGTAATTCAGCAGGTGAAGCAATGCTTTCTACATATTTAAACTTCCAGCCTTTTAGTTGCGCTCTATAACTTAAATCCAAATCTTCTGTGAGTGTATCACTCATCCAACCACCTGCATCATTAATAGTTGTTTTACGCCAAATACCTGCTGTACCATTGAAATTAATAAAATATCCTGCGGCACTTCTTCCTGTTTGTTCTATAGTAAAATGCAGGTCAAGTGCGAAAGCCTGTATCTTGGTGAGAATAGAATAGTCTTTATTAATATGTTCCCATCGAGTTTGCACCACACCAATTTTAGCATCATCAAAGTAAGGTAGAGTGCGTTGTAAAAAATCAGCATAGGGAATAAAGTCAGCATCAAAAATGCAAATGAATTCGCCCTTGGCATATTGCAGACCTTCTTGTAAAGCACCTGCTTTAAATCCTGTGCGGTCTGTACGTCTTATCTGTTGAATATCTAATCCTTTATTTTTCCATTCCAACACTTTTGCCGCAACTAAATCCACTGTTTCATCTAATGAATCATCTAAAACCTGAATCTGTAATTTATCTTTTGGGTAATTAAATGAAGCGATGGAGTCAATTAATCTTTCAACTACATATAATTCATTAAACACGGGTAATTGGACTGTTACTACAGGATATTCAGATTCCGGAATATTAAATTGAATATTACTTTCTTCATCCTTTAGTGACCTCTTAAATTTTAAGTAGTGTATGGCCAGATTCAATTGAGTAAGACAATAAAAAAATAATATTGTAATTGGTATAGTATAAAGTATAATTATGAGCAAGCCCATGTGTTCAGGCATATTTTATAATTGTGAAAATAATTTTATAACCCGCAAGTACAGTTCCTTTTATTGTACCGGTAATTTTTGATTTACCAATTCTTCGTCTGTAATCCACCGGTACTTCTGTATATCTGATTTTATTTTTTACTGCTTTCACCTGCATTTCCACTGTCCATCCGTAATTGGTGTCCTGCATTTGTAATTGTTTTAAACTTGACCATCGTATTGCTCTAAATGGTCCCAGGTCGCTGAAATCTGCTTTTAGAAACAACCGCATTAATGTTGTTGCCAGCCAATTGCCAAACAATTGATGCGGATACATCGAACCTTGTTCTCTGTTTCCTTTTGCCCGACTTCCAATAACCATATCAGCTTCGTTATTAATTATCGGTTTTACAATATCTATTAATTGTTCCGGATAATCAGAATAATCACCATCCATAAAAACAATTATATCCGGTTGATGCTCCGGTAATTTATTACTTATATATTCTAATCCTTTTAAACATGCAGCCCCATATCCTTTTGTAGTTTCTAAAAGTACAGTAGCGCCTGCATCCTTGGCAATACTTGCTGTATTATCTGTTGATCCATTATTTACAACAATCACTTCTTCAACCCGATCAACGGGTATATCGTTCAGGACATACCCAATGGATCCGCTTTCATTAAATACCGGAATTATTACATTTATTTTCATACCTCTTATTGCCTTTTTCGGCTTAATGTAAAGCGGTTGCTAAGGTAGTGAGAATAAATCTGTATCTAGGTTTTCAGGATAGAACATCTACATCATCTGCTGAAATAAAACTAATTGCATTCATTTGAATTTCTGTGCGTTTAGAAGTTTCCGGTCCGGTCTCCAGTTTTAATACTCCACGAGGACAAACAGCGGAACACACTCCACATCCAACACAACTTGCTCTTACAATATTCTGATTGCGCTGCGCATACCAACGTACATCAATTCCCATTTCACAATAGGTGGAACAATTTCCACAACTGATACATTGGGCGCCATTAGTTGTTATTCTAAACCGTGATTTAAATCTTTGAATAATTCCCATATATGCAGCCATCGGACAACCAAAGCGACACCAAACCCTGCTTCCTAAAAGCGGATAAAATCCCACACCAACTACTCCGCTAAAAATGGATCCTATAGCAAGGCCATAGCCTCTTGATAAACCTTTTGCTAAATTTTCACCAAGCAATCCGCCTTGAAGACTCACATCCACAAGTAGTAATATGGTGATAATAATAATTGCAGCAAGCACGGAATGAATTAACCACCGTTCTATTTTCCATGCTTTTAATGATTTATCAGAAAGATGACGAAATGGATCGCCGGCAGTTTCGGCAAGTCCGCCACAACCACATACCCAACTGCAATACCAGCGTTTGCCGGAAAAATAAGTGAGAATTGGTGTTGCAATAAATGCGAGTATCAATCCCCAGAAAATAGTAAACTGACCTAATGCGCCATTGCTTGCGATATAACTTAAATTTGATGGAAATAGCGCATCATAATCTAATGGGAAAAAATAACTCCAATAAGGTTCGTAGTTATATAATCGCAAAAGAATTCCCGGAAGCATCCATGCAAAAATTAATTGGAAAAACATTACTGAAATTGTGCGCACCTGCTGATATCTATTGTGTCTGTACTTCACAATAAATTTTATTCCCATAATAGTTACGGCAAGTGTATAAAATGATCCATATACAAACCATTGGTCGGAAGGACGGCCACGCAATAAATAACTAATCGGATCGAACATGGCGATTAATCCGCCAAGCGAATTTCCTTGTAATATTTTATCGGTGTAGTCTTTAAAATACAGGCACAGATAAAAGCCTGTAATTACAATTCCAGCTATCCATCCCAAGGCGCCTCGTGATGTTAATGATGAGAAAAAGTTGCTGTTATTTTTAATTCCTTCGGGTGAGTCATAATAAGAGCCATAAAAAAATAATCCACCTCCAATTGCAAAACCGCCAAGCATAAAGTATAAATAAATTGCCGGCGATACCAACGAAATATTTAACCATGCAAAAGTGATTGCCAAAAGACCAATTGCAATAATTGCTAAACCGATTTTTTGTAAAGTATTAAAATTTGCGGGATGTGGGTTTGCAAATGATAAGCTGTTGTTTACTTGCGACATAATATAATTATTAACCGAAAATTATTTTGTTTAACGAATTTTTTGAACGGAGTTCTATTTTATAATTTGGATTTTCTGAATTCCATTTTTTAATGATTTGCTTTTCATAAGTTCGATAAAGTTCAGGATCGAAATTAGCGGGTTTTAAATGTTCCAAAACATAATCAATGCTTCGGCTTTCTTTTAACCAAAGATTAAATAATTCATGTCTTAGTCGAATGCCAAAGTTATTTATACCTATAAATTTTCTATCACTTGTATTATAAATAAAATGCAAGCATTTTTTACCCTTAGGATGCTCCCAATAAAATTCACTTTCTCCTTCTCTTAATTGAGGTAACACAGTGCCGTATGTTTGATATTCTATATCCATAAATTTTGCACTGTTATACCAATAGCCCGGTGTATATTCTGTTTTAAAACCCAACATATTTAATGCGGCTGTTTCACCTTGAATTTTTCCTGTGTACCAAAGTTGTTCTATTGGTTTTCTATCAGTGAGTGCTTCTTGAAATTGAGCGCAATCTCCTGCTGCAAAAACATCCGAAATATTTGTTTGGAAATTGCTGTTTATTACCACACCTCTGTCGGTTTTAATTTCAGAATCTTTTAGCATTGAAATATTTGGACTTACACCAACCGTAATACCCACCACTTGACATGCAATGGATTCATTATTTTTAGTGATTACTGTTTTTACTCTTCCATTTTCATCACCAATTATTTCTTTTAATTCAGCGCCTAATCTTAAATCAATTCCATGTGCACGAATATGATTGCTAATTAATGTTGCTTCTTGTTGTGGTAAAACATTGTCCCAATAATTGGATTCTCGTACTAACATGGTAACAGGAAATTTGCGAGCATGTAACATCTCCGCCAATTCAATTCCTATTAATCCACCACCGATAATTACGGCTCGATTAATTCCATGTTTAGTATTCTGCTCCAGCAAATCCAGATCTTGCATAGAATATAAACTTTGAACTCCCTGCAAATTATTTCCCGGCCAGGAAAACATATTTGATTTGGAACCGGTAGCAATTAATAATGTATCATATTGCATTGTACTTCCATCTTCGAATACAATTTGTTTTTTTTCTGATTGTATTGCGTTTACCCATGCACGTTTCAATTCAATGTTATTTTTCTCCCAAAACCAATCTTCATACGGTTTGGTATCTTGATAGCGCATGTGCCCCATATAGATATACATTAGTGCAGTGCGTGAATAAAAATGATCAGTCTCACCGGAGATAACTGTTATTTTATCATTGCTTCTTTTGCGGATAGTTCTTGCCGCAGTTATACCTGCAATTCCATTTCCAATAATTACATGATGCATGATTAAAGTGATAAGTACAATTAAAAGTAATTAATAATTATTAAGCATACTTTTTAAGTGAGAGTTCCTTAAGAAAAAGGAATAAAAAAACCCGGCATAATTTACGCCGGGTTAAGCAATGATAAAGGTATTATCCTTTAATAAACTTGAATATTACTCTTTTATAAATTTAGCAGAAGCAATGCATTGTGTATCGTTATATATGCGTATCATATATAATCCGGAAGCAATACTATTACAGTCAATTGCAGCAATTCCGTTTGTGTTTGGTTCAATAGAAGTATAAACAATTCTGCCAGTCATATCATAGATTTTTATCAGCATATTTTCTTCTGCATAATTATTAAGTACAAGTTGAAATAATCCATCATTTGGATTAGGATACACTTGCAAATCAGAATCTTCACTTTTTAATCCAGCTTGCAATCCGGGTAAAATATTAATTGTATAATCTTCTACTTCACCTACTAAAAACGTTTCACATGGCGATGGGTAAGCGCCATTCTTCATTGCAATTCTAAACATGGTTTTACCGGTTAATGCAGATGCAGGCACAGTGAAACTGCTATTTATATTATTGGCAGATTTTGATTTTCTTGCAAACAATTCTTCACCGGAATCTTCAAAATCTCCATCTTGATTATAATCAATCCAAGCTTTGTAAAATTCTCTTGTAGGTAATAGTGTAAACCCTGCGCTGTATTTAATACTATAGGCATTTCCTGGCATTAGATCTATCACGTTGGCAGTGCCATCATAATATCCTCCATCTGAGCTTGAATTTCTAATAAATCCATTCAGTTCTATTTTATCTATCCATTCTGTTAAAGCACTTACACCTTTTGCATTACAATAATTTAAATCGGAAGCTATGAAGCTAACTGAATAATCTTCCACTTCACCATAAGAAAATAATTCGCACGTTGTTGCTCCGGCATTATATTTCATAGCTATACGCATTTTAGTTTCGCCGTTGGCAGCAGCAGGAACATAAAAAGTACCACTTACACTAGAAGTAACAGAGCCTGAATTATATACATTTTCTCCCACATCATTAAAATCCAAATCATTATTATAATCAATCCAGATACTAAAATATTCAGGATAAGCTGTTGCTGAAATATAGCCGGGAGTTAATGTAACATTTACCATTTCACCGGGTGCAAGTTCAGCGGTTAAGGCAGAAAAATCTGCATACCCAAAATTATTATCTGAAACATTACTTACTCCATTTATAGAAATACTTTGAATCCATTCGTATTCAGAATTTACACCAAGTGATGCACAATAGCCGGGATCTGTTTCTCCGGTAGCACCTTCAATACATGCAGCAGCCGTAATGGTATTTCGAATTGCGTTTCCTGGTTGTGCGCCAAATCCATTACTGAAATTAATTCCATATGCAGTTAAATGACAGTAGCTCATTATGGTTCCTCCACCAACTGGCGCAGGACCTGCCGGACAGCCACCTTCTGTAGTATAACAATTATCAATTGCACCGCCTACCCAATTGCAACTATGTGTATGATAAGAGCCAAATAAATGACCCATTTCATGTGTGATTACCATTACTGTCCATGAATATGTTGGGAAATCTGAATAGGTGGAATTCACATCGCTATAGCAATATTTATAAGTATTGCAAAGGCCGTTGATTGTATATGCAACGCCACCTAAGCCACCCGGATCCATTGCAATTAAATGTGCAATATCTCCATTAAAAGTAGGGCGGTTAATTTTAAAATCCGTTAGTGCGTTAAAAGAAGTGGCAGTTGAATAACTATCCGCTGTATTCCAAACAAATATTTCTGAAATCTCAATCGGCACATCTTCATTTGCATAAATAGCTGCTGAATTATTAAAGATGCTGGTTAAATAATTACTTGTACTTGTTACGCTTCCTTTATTTACATACAAATCGTAATCTGCTTCTAAATAAACTTTAGGGCATTTATCAATACGAGTGCCGCCACTAGTTTCAAGTAAATCGTGAAAAGTGGATTCATATCCTTCAGGTTCAGGAGTTGCACACCCCTTATTTTCATAATCCACCAAAATATCTTTATCTGAATACAGCATATATTCATTTTCTAAAGCACCTGGTTTTTTATTACGACCAATATTTATATTTCCATCTTTTTGAGAAGAGGCAACTCCAAAAATTTCATTTTGGAAAATACTAATTGCTACTATAGAATTGGGATCATCTTTTATTATCCCTCTATAATAAATTCCCGGGTTATAAGCTTCGTCACCACCTAAGGCACTTGTTACTTTAAATCCCGAAGACAATATATGCACTTGTATAAGCTCTAATTCCAATACTTCATCTCTATAAGGTATTGACAATGATATTGCATCTTTCTTTTCATTATATAATGATTCAAGAACACCTGCATCCACAGTAGTGAAGGTGATATTAGTTGCAAATGCATCGGTTTGCATTACTCGTTCGGTGGAAGGAGTAAATGGATTAAAGATTTCTATTTTACTGAAATCTTTTTTGAGTTTGCTTTCGGAAATTTCCCGAGCAACAGGTTTAATAATTTCTGATGATTGAGCTGCAATGTTGGTTATAATTAAAAAACTACATAGATACATTGCGCATTTTACAAAAAACTGGCTAGACATAATTAATCAATATTTAGGGTTAAGCAATATTGTGCGTGTGTCCAATAAGGTTTTGTAAAACTATAGTCTTACTTAATTTGGGTACTCTCTTAAATTTGTGTGGTGTGACGAGGAGAAGGCGGCAAATATATTTGCAGCCGTGCAAATGTATTTTTTCTTATTCACATTTATTCCATGCCCTGTGTTAAATTCTTAACAATTTTAATTTCGCTGAAAAATTCACGGGCAATAATTCGTATGAAAATGTAAGCAGGCACTGCTATTATCATCCCAATGATACCTGCCATGGATCCGAAAATAAGTACGATGGTAAATATTTCCAGAGGGTGTGTATTTAGACTATTTGAAAAAATTAATGGTTGAGAAATATAATTATCAATCAATTGAACACCTTGGCAAATTGCCACAATTGTAACAATTATACCCCCCAAATTGGCATCTGGATTCGTCGCAAATTGACTGGTGGTGGTGACAAGCAAAGCAAACAGGGTTCCTATAATCGGACCCAGATAAGGAATGATATTTACAATAGCACAAAAGAAGGCTATAAGCATTGCGTATTTATATCCGGCAATCGAAAATCCTATAATAATTAATATAAAAACTATTGTGGATTGTATAATAAGTCCTGTAAAATAACGGGTTAATGTTTTTTCGCTGCGGTTCATTATGCGAATTGCTTTTTCTTCAAAACGAGTGGGTGTAATACCGATTAGAATCTTAGAAAATAATTTATCATCACTCAAAAAGAAAAAAGATATAAAGGCGACAGAGAATATTGCCGTAATAATACTTCCCAGACTTACTAAGATGTTGCTAAAAATATTTGATACTGAAGTCATGGTTATCCAAGCATTAAGTTGTGCAGACAACATATCTATTAAGGAGGTATAAGTGGTGTCAGGATTATTTTGAAATTGCAAAATAAAATCTTCAAGTTGATGAAACCAGGGACCTAAACCGGCAGCAACTTCTTGTGTGTCTATACTTCCAATTACTTGCGCCTGTTCAATAATAAGTGGTATAAAAAGCATTTGTATTCCAACGATACCTGCAATAATAACTGCCAATGCAAATAAAGCAGAAAGCCATCTTGGTAATTTATATTTTCCAAAATGTATTTTATCTAATAGTCTTACAATGCGCTTTCCCAAAAGTGAAACCACCGCAGCCATTAAAAAATAACTGATGATGACATAAAAATTCCAAATAAACCAGATGCCGAAAGCAATGCCAATAGCACTTAAAATATTTCGATAAGTAAATACTCCTTTATTCAATGCATAATTAATTGAAGGCCGAAGTTAAGATGTGCAATTCAAATTGGTAAATATTAACAACCACCACCACCGTCATAGAACCATGTAGATTCTGAAATGAAAATATCTTTTCGATCCAAAGTTTGAAATTGCAAGGCAGTTTTATCACAAATAGATAATGGTTGATTTGGCATTAAGATGTGTCCTTTCTTGTCGTCAAAATAATCTGCATCACCAAAATAAATTGCTGTTTTACCTGTAAAAACACAGGGGCCGTCATTTAGCATTGGATCTTTTATAGCGCAAATTTCTGCACTCTCAATATAAATTAATTCAGGTGTATTATAATGGCCAGGATCAAGAATGCGATAAGGTCTTTTAGCTCGCACTTCAATTGTTCCAAATCCAATAGATGTGATTCGATTAATATATTCATTCAATGGCAAAGAACCACTTAAACATAAGGCCCTTAGTTTTTCATCGTCACGCAAATTATTTGGTATTGACTGCTCACAGATTGGATCACTCATTACTAATCTGCCATGTTTTTTTAATACTCGGTACATTTCTCCCAACGCTTTATTTAAATCCATATCAGTAAAAATATTGAACAAACAATTTTGTGCTGCGATATCTATTGAATTTTCTACAACGGGTAATTTAAATGCATCTCCTTTTCGCAATTCAACAAATTCACGTTTAAACCATGGATTGAGTTTTTCTGCTTCAATTAAATTTTCATCGCAAACAGAAAGCATTTCTTCTACTACATCTATTCCTATCACGCCACCATTTTTGCGATTGAAATAAGCAAATTGTAGTAACTCCATTCCGCCTCCAACACCTACATACATGATTGTTGGATTATTTATTAAATCTCTTGGATTTACCGTGCTGCCACATCCATAATTCATTTCGAGCATTTTTTGAGGAATCACTAATTCCGGCAATTGCCATACTGGTGTTGTTGTGCAACACAATCCTTTCTGTGGATTTTCGGCTGCTTCTTTGTAAACATTTCTTGTGGTTTCTAAATATGTTGTTGACATTTTGAATGTATTTAAATAAAAGTATTTTAAATTGATTAAAAGATAAATTGAATGCATAAATAAATTATAGCAGAAAGAATTGCGGCTAATGGTAATGTAATTACCCATGAACCTATTATCTTACCAACCATTTTATAATCCACTTTTTTATTTGATATGCCTATTCCAAAAATTCCACCTACAGATACATGAGTTGTTGAAACAGGCATCCCACTAATACTTGCTGTCCAAACTAAAACTGCTGTAACTAAGTTTGATGTAAAGCCCTGACCAGCATTCATACTTGTAATTTTCTTACTCATAGTAATAGCTACTTTCTTTGCATGTAATAAACCTCCAATTGCCATAGCAACAGCAACGAGTACAATAATTAATGGTACACTAAAAAAATGAATTAGCAATAGTAAACCTGCAATTTTTGGTGCATCATTCATGCCTCGGGCAAAACCTACAGCACCTGCTGAAATAAAATGAAATGCATCTAATAATTTTTGTGCAGAAATACCGACTATATCGCCGGTGTATTTTTCTACTTCAATTTGTTGAACAGAAACTCCAGGAGCCATAAATTGATTTACATTTTTTATTGGTGGATTGGCAATAAAATGTGTGTCTTTATCAATCTTCAAAAACAAACGCAATCGGCGAAATAATAAATAGAGAAATATACTCGCAAAACAAGCAATAAAAGGACTTACTAATAGCGGAAGTAAAAAAGTATATGTAAGTTGACTTAAATTTAATGCGTTGCCAACGGCCATAAAACCTGCACCTACCAAAGCACCAACTATGGCATGAGTTGTTGAAATTGGAAGACCAATTTTTGTTGCAAAGAAAACAGTTACTGCTGCACCAAGAGCTACGGCAGTGGCAATAGCGGGGTCCTTTAACGATTCATCAGGAATTAATCCCTTGCCAGAAAAATTCTGCATAAGACCATGTGCTAAATAAATTGCAAATATGCTTCCGAGTAAAGTACTGATAGTGCCCCAGCCAATTGAAATAATAAAATTACTTGTACCACTTCCAAACAATGTGGAAACTCCTTTGAAATTATCATTTGCACCATTTGAATATGCGAGAAATAGTGCACTAATAATTAGAAGAATTTCCATATATAATTATGAGGTAGGTTTTGTTAGTTCCGGGTAGTTATTTAATTCAGTAATTGTATCAATATCGGTGAGAGGATCTAACAAAAATAGCTTTCCGTTATTTTCCTGAATAGCATTTCTTGTTTCTGCTAAAAGTTTTTCTGTACTCCATGGTTTGTCTCTAAAAATCCAACGGTTCCATTTTTTCATACCGATCAGATAATAGCCACCATCTTTTGCAGGCCCGATTACAAAATCATTGTTGTCTAATGCATCAAACGCATTTTGAATTTGTAATGATGTGAGATCATAACAATCTGCACCTATCATTACAACTTTATGATATTCATTTTTAAATGGAATTGAAAATGCGTATTCCATGCGCACACCTAAATCGCCATCACACTGCACATATTTTTTAAATCCATCATTAATAAACTGATCCTTTCTATCAATTATATCACTGTAAAAAACAAAACGATCAACCTGAATCTCTGAAGCAACTTTACAAGTATGCTGCAATAATTTATTGTAAACAAACAATGCTTGTTCCTCTCCGATGTCTTTAGTTAAACGGGTTTTTACTTTCCCTTTCACCGGATTTTTTATCATAATAATCAATGCATTCTTATGTGTCATGCAACGGCTCCTCCACAACTGGAACCTGCACCTGCAGTGCATCCATAACAATGTTGATTAAAAACGATTTGACGATTCTTTAACTTTTCAATATCAAATTCATTAATGTGCTGAGGAGCATTTGCATCTACTTTAAGACCTAACATTTGATTAAAATCACAATCGTAAATTGTTCCTTCCCAACCAACAGAAATTGTATTGCGACACATTACATTTAATGCAGCACCGGGATTAAATGCATTCACTAATTTTTCCATATAAGATTCATAGTTGCCCGATTCAATCAGATAATCTAAATATCTACTAATAGGCAAATTGGTCATACAAAACAAACTATTAAACTCTATATCAAAATTTTTCTTCAGCTCTTTTTTAAATTGTTGTTCTAACATTAATTGTGAACCGGGTAAAAATGCACCGCCCGGATTATACACTAAGTTTAATATTAAATCAGAATCCGGTTTGCCATAACCTATGTTATTCAACATTTGTAATGCCTGAATACTCGCTTCAAAAACACCATCACCACGTTGGCTATCCGTTCTTGATTTATTGTAATAAGGTAAGGATGAAATCACTTCAACTTTGTGCAGTTTAAAAAATTCCGGCAGATCATGATATTTTTTATTTGCAAGAATAATTGTGAGATTACATCGCACTAAAATTTTCCTGTTAAGCTTAGAAATTTCTTCAACAAACCATCTGAAATCAGGATTCATTTCTGGAGCACCACCAGTTAAATCAACTGTGGGAATATCCGTTGCAGCCAACACATCTATACATTGCTGCATTGTTTCTCGTGTCATAATTTCCTTGCGATCAGGACCTGCATCTACATGGCAATGCGCACAGGTTTGATTGCACATGTATCCAACATTCACTTGAAAAATTTCTGTTCTTACAGGTGTCAATGGAAATATCTGATGCTCTTTTAGTTTGCTTTCAAATTTTGGGAGATCAATGGTAAGTACTTCATGTGTATCCAGCACTTTTAATTGATATGCATTATCTGCAAGCTTATGATGTTGTTTATGCAATGATTTTTGTATAGACATGCGATATGAAATTTTTAATAAAAAAAGAAAATTTTAATACGTCTGTAATTCATTTACCTACATTGTTACTTCTTTAAAGCGATTCATCATTTGTGTGCTGTGCACTAAAGATGCGCCTCCTCGGATTGCAGCGGCAACATGCACCGCTTCCATCATTTGTTCTTCATCAACACCTTTTTCTAAACTATCCACTGTATAAGCATCAATGCAATACGGACATTGAATAGCGTGTGCAACTGCTAAAGCAATTAATGATTTTTCACGTTGGGTGAGTGCGCCTTCTTCAAATACTTTTCCATAATAATCGAAAAATGCTTTTCCTAATTCTTTATCCCAATCTGAGATATTTCCGAATTTTTTTAAGTCTTTTGCGTGATAATAATTTTCTCTTTCCATAATTGGAGTTTTAATATTTAAGTGATTGTATAAAAATGATTTCAGCAATTATTGTAATTGCTGTTGGGTAATTCAGTAAGTTGCAAGTATTATAATGCAGGTGGAGACTTCAGAGAAATAGAAGTGGGTAGTAATGCAGAAATAAAATGAATGCCATTTTTAAAAATTGCATTTTGATACCTGTTAAGTAAATTTCCTGCTAATTGTTTTAGGCGGAATAAAAACGTTTGAGAATTTAATAGTAAGGCTAAATCTCCTCTTGTATGAATATCTCTTTTAATGGTCGTTTTAAATAATGATAAACCATTTAGATTGCAAAATCGAGTAATTACTTCAGCAAGATTCCCTGTTCCCCATGGCAATAATGCAAAGCGTTTTTTATTAAAATCTTTGCGATGCATTGCTATTAAATATAAACCACCTTTTTGATCAGGGCCGGTTACAAAATCATAGTTATTTAATTGTGCAGATGCATTTATAATATCATTATGCGACAATGATGCACAATCGTTGCCAATTGAAATAATTTTTTGAAAACCCAAATTAAAAATATCTGCAAATGCATTTGAATAACGTTCACCAAAATTTTCACCTTTTTGATATTCGGAATTAATAATATAATACGGCAATCCTGTTTTTCTGATTATTGCTAAGGAATGATTTATCATGCAATTTGCCACTTGCTGAGATGCAGCGGTATCGCCTGCAATAAAATGTTTTACCCGTGCTTCCTCTTCTGCACTGCGGGAAAAAAATAAAATTGCTGTGGACGAGCTATTTTTAAATTGCATATTGCGTTCTAACAGTTGTATTATATCTACGGTTCGTTTAGCGAAAATAGAAATTTTGCATTAAGTAATTCACTTATAATTTATGATTACATCATGCAAAGCAGTTATTCTCCAATAAAACAAGGATAACCATGAAAATCTCCCGATATTTGCAGTCCAAAAACTTACCATAATTAAATCTGTTTTATTTTCTGAAATTCAATCGAAATGGATAAATTTTCCTATATCAGCAATGCGGAGTCGGGTTACCTGGAACAATTATATGAGAATTACCAGAATAATCCACTTGAGGTGGACCCGGAATGGGCCAAATTTTTTGAAGGATTTGACTTTGCACAAGCTAATTTTTCTTCTAATGGCAATGGTCAAAGCATAAGTGCCGATGAATTTAAAGTGTATAATCTGATTTTAGCGTATCGTGAAAAAGGACATTTGATTGCTGATACAAATCCTATACGACCACGTAAAGACAGAAATGCACAATTAAAATTAGAGCAACTCGGATTTTCAGAATCTGACCTCGATAAAAAATTTTATGCTTCTAAATTTATCGGTTTAGAACATGCAACATTGCGAGAGATTATTGCAATGCTTCATAAAATATATTGCGGCACTCTCGGTTATGAATTTGATTATGTATTGGATCCTGAAGAAAGACAATGGCTGTTGCAAAAAATTGAACAGGAAGGAAGAAATATTCAACTCTCCACAGAAAAGCGCAAACGCATTCTGCGCAAGCTAAATCAAACAACAGTATTAGAACAGTTTTTAGAAAAAAAATATGTAGGTCAAAAACGGTTTGGTTTAGAAGGTGGTGAAACTACCATTCCGGCACTGGATGCAATCATTCAAAAAGGTGCTGAATTAGGTGTAGAAGAATTTGTGTTTTGCATGGCGCATCGTGGTCGTTTAAATATGCTTGCAAACATCATGGGAAAAACCTACGAACATATTTTTAATGAATTTGAAGGTAACGTAGTTCCTGATCTTACAATGGGTGATGGCGATGTGAAATATCATCTTGGATATTCCAGTCAGGTAACTACCGATAGCGGTAAAAAAGTACATTTAAAACTTTCGCCAAACCCATCTCATCTGGAAGCAGTAAATCCTGTTATGCAAGGATTTGTAAGAGCAAAAGCAGATGTGTTATATGAAAAAAATTGGGATCAGATTGTTCCTGTAACTATTCATGGTGATGCAGCTGTTGCAGGGCAAGGTGTAGTGTATGAAGTATTACAAATGAGTAAGCTGAGAGGATATCGCACCGGGGGTACAATTCATTTTGTAATTAATAATCAAATTGGGTTTACTACAGATTTTGTGGATGCACGTTCCAGTAATTATTGTACTTCCATTGCCACTACCATTGAAGCTCCAGTAATTCATGTGAATGGTGATGATCCGGATGCCGTGGTATTTGCTGTGGAAATAGCAGTAGAATATCGCCAGAAATTTCATAAAGATTTTTTTGTAGATATGGTATGCTATCGTAAGTATGGACACAATGAAGGCGATGATCCTAAATACACGCAACCACATTTATATAAGTTGATTGGCAACCATCCAAACCCAAGAGAAATTTATATTAAAAAATTAATAGAGTCAGAAGATTTTGATACTGCTATTGCAGAAAGAATTGAAAAAGAATTCTGGAATGATTTGCAGGCAAGATTGGATTTAGTAAAAGAAAAACCATTGCCTTATATTCTTCAGGCACCGGAAGAAGCATGGAGGCAATTGCGCAAGGATATTACAAAGAAGGATTTTGAATCATCTCCTGAAACTGGAATCGGTAAGAAGCATTTGAAACAAGTATTAGAAAATATTTATTTTCTTCCTGAAGGATTTGAACCCTTACCTAAGATTAAAAAATTATTTGAATCAAATCAGGAATTATTAAAATCCGGAAAAGTGGATTGGGCAATTGCAGAACTTGCAGCCTACGGTTCTTTGCTGCTTGATAAAAATTCTGTACGCATCAGTGGGCAAGATGTAAAGCGTGGAACATTCAGTCACCGGCATGCAGCAATACGTGATGTAAATACGGATGAAGAAATTTATCGCTTGGAATATATTGATAAAGACCAAGGTAAATTTTATATCTATAATTCATTGCTGAGTGAATTTGCAGTGTTAGGTTTTGAATTTGGTTATTCTCTTGCAAACCCTCAAACATTAGTTGTTTGGGAGGCTCAGTTTGGTGATTTTGCAAATGGGGCTCAAACAATTATTGATCAATTCATCTCTGCTTCATTTAGTAAATGGCAGCGTATGAGTGGCATTGTTTTATTATTACCACATGGCTATGAAGGACAAGGGCCGGAACACAGCAGCGCACGTCTCGAAAGATTTTTATCTTCATGCGCAGAGCTTAATATCATAGTTGTGAATTGCACTACACCTGCAAATTTCTTTCACGTTTTACGTCGTCAAATGGAATGGGATTTCAGAAGACCATTGGTTGTGATGAGTCCTAAATCTTTATTGCGTCATCCCTTAGTTCAAAGTGATGTGAGCGAATTAAGCGAAGGGAAATTTCATGAAGTGATGGACGATAATTATGTAGATGCAAAAAAAGTGAAACGTGTTTTATTATGTAGCGGAAAAGTATTTTATGATTTATTGGAGTATCAGCAAAAAAATAAAATTAAGGATATTGCAATTATTCGTTTGGAGCAATTGTATCCTTTTCCGGAACATCAATTAACAACTGTTTTTAAAAAATATAAGCAGGATGAATTATTTTGGGTGCAAGAAGAACCATTAAATATGGGTGCCTGGTATTATATTTTAAATAGGATGTGTGGTAATGGAATTAAATCTATTGCACGAAAACCATCGGCATCCCCTGCAACCGGATTTTCAAAAGTGCATAAACAAGAACAACAAGAACTTATAAAATCTGCATTTGCATAATATACTTTTCTTTAATTTTAAAAATACAATCATTCAGGTTATATAATTTACAACGCATGGCAATAGAATTGAAAGTACCTACAATAGGAGAATCTATTAACGAAGTAACATTGAGCAAATGGTTAGTGAAAGATGGAGATTATGTAGAAACAGATCAATCCCTTTGTGAATTTGATAGTGATAAGGCTACATTAGAATTTCCTGCGGAAAAATCTGGAGTAATAACAATTAAGGCAGAAGAAGGAAGTGAATTGAAAATTGGAGCAGTGATAGCAACTTTAGATACCTCTGCAAAAGCTCCTGCAAAAAAACAAGAAGTTACGAAACTGGAAAAAACTTCTTCCAAACAAGAAGCAATTCAACCAGAAAAAAAACCGGCAACTATTGAAAAAGCAATTGAGAAAACTGCGGAGAAACCTGCTGTGCATATTACACCTCTTGCAGAAACAATTGCCAAAGAAAATAAAGTAGATATTGCTAATCTTATTGGCACAGGAATCGGTGGAAGAATTACAAAAGAAGATGTGTTACAAGCATTAAATAATGGAATGCATCCGAAAGAAATTGCACAATCCATGAAACGCAATAGCCGTGATGAGCATACTGAAAAAGTAAGCAGACTGCGCAAAACAATTGCAAGCAGATTAGTGAGTGTGAAAAATGAAGCTGCAATTCTTACTACATTTAATGAAGCGGACATGAGTGCAGTGATGGCTATACGGGAAAAATATAAATCCGCATTCGAAAAGCAACATGGAATTGGTCTTGGCTTCATGAGCTTTTTTGTAAAAGCATGTTGTAATGCACTGCTCGAATTTCCAATGGTAAATGCCTATTGGAATGAAGACCAAATATTGCATCATGCATATTGTGATATCTCCATAGCTGTTTCCACACCGAAAGGATTAGTGGTACCTGTTATTCGCAATGCAGAAAGTAAAAGTATGGCAGAAGTGGAATTGACAATAAAAGATCTTGCTGTAAAAGGCAGAGATGGCACTCTAACCTTAGAAGAAATGCAGGGCGGTACTTTTACAATTACCAATGGTGGTGTTTTTGGTTCTATGATGAGTACACCAATTATTAATGCACCGCAAAGTGCAATACTTGGAATGCATAAAATTCAGGAACGTCCTGTTGCTATAAATGGTCAAGTAGTAATTCGTCCGATGATGTATCTCGCATTAAGTTATGATCATCGCATTATCGATGGAAAAAATTCAGTGAGTTTTTTAGTGCGAGTGAAAGAACAACTTGAAAATCCGGAGCAATTAATATTTGGTGCTGATCCAATTAAATTATTATTGGACATTTGAAAATTCGCATAAATACAATTTCTGTTTTTGCTGTTTGCATTATGTTGTTATGCGGCGTTTCCTGCGCAGGTCAAAAAGAATCTATCGGAGTTATGTTTTACAATGTCGAAAATTTATTCGACACCATTAATTCACCAAATACTATTGATGAAGAATTTACTCCCGACTCAAAGAAGGAATGGAATACAGAACGCTATCAAACTAAATTAAATCATCTTGCACTTGTAATTGCTTCTATGGGTTCGCCATCCATTGTAGGATTGGCTGAAGTAGAAAATAAAAATGTGCTGGAAGATCTTATCAAGCAGAATGCAATTAAAAATGCCGGTTATGCAATTGTACATTTCGACTCACCCGATGAACGGGGAATTGATGTTGCATTACTTTATAAAAAGGATATTATCACAATTATTGATTCAAAACCTATTTATGTAAGGCTGCCGGATAATAATGGTGGCGCTACACGTGATATATTATTTGTACAGGTGAAGTTGAAGCAAACAAAAAAGGATATATACATTTTTGTAAATCATTGGCCATCACGTTCTGGAGGAAGTGTAGAAACAAAAATGCGAAGAGCTATTGCTGCAAATACTTTGAAGAATACTATTGATTCTTTGAATGCAAAACTTACAGATCCCGCTATTATCATTATGGGAGATTTTAATGATACACCTTCGGATGAAAGTATAACGGAAGTATTGCAGACGAATAAATTGAGAAGTAATTATTGTGATGAATGTTTAGTAAATCTGATGACGGATATAGAACAGGCAAATGAAGGCAGTTACTTTTATGATGGTGGCTGGCAGGTGCTCGATCAATTTATTGTTTCCGAGGTATTATTACAAAATGCAAAACCTTATGTACAAACCAAAAGTGCGCAGATTGTAAAAAATGATTTTCAATTATATAACAATAAAAAATACGGCTACCTACCAAACCGAACTTATAGCGGCGAAATGTATCATGGTGGTTACAGCGACCATTTTCCTATTTATATGGAAATGCAAGTGAGATAATTACTCTTTAAATTCAATCATAAATCCACCACCACCGGCTCCGCATAATTTCATAATTAAAGTATCGTGTGTGAGTTTATTTTTCCAAATTCCCTGTATGATTGGTGGAATTGCAAAATTGAAATACTTCAATTGAAATTCAGATAGTTTGCGCAATGTTTCAAAAAACATGTTTCTGTTATCCGATAACAAATATGATATACAATCGCTATTGAGTTGTAAAAGAGTTTCAAAAATTTCAGTGCGATAATCTTCATCTTTCATACGTTCCTGAAAAGTTTCCACCAATTGATTTGTAAAACGATTGATTGCAGTATTAAATAATTGCATGTGTTCCAGCAATGGAATTTCTTTCTCAATACTATGAATACTACCATCTGCATGTATATGTAATGGTTTATTTAAATAACAAACCAGCGGATCAAAACCAGAACTTTTGCTATGAAAAAAATCTTCCATGCGACCTAATACATTTTTCAATGCAAGAAAATCATTTTTATCAATTGGAGCTTTTGCAAACCTCTCGTACACAGCAGCCACCAAAGCACCTGAACTACCCGCACCATAACCAATCGGAATATTTGATTTAATATCCAATCCGGATTCAAGTGCATTTTTAAATGCAGTAACATCAATTATTTCCAGAAAATAATTTTCTGAAAAAAGATAATCTGCATATTGTAGTAAGTAAGGTTTAAATGCGGAATCTGATTCTGTTTTCTCCACCCAGTATGCAGTAAATTTTGGATAGGGAACAGCCAATGCTTCACCCTTTAATAGGATAGCATATTCTCCAAATAATAATATTTTAGAAGGATATTTTTTACGCATTATTCTTCAATAACCTGTATTGGCCCGTTGCCCATGTAATCATAAATTGGTGATGGTGTTGAACAGAATTTTAATAGTTCAGATTGGATAAAATTGCGCACTGCTTTTTTTTCATAGTATGGATATAACACATGTACATTAGGTCCGGCATCTAAAGTAAAATACACAGGTAGCTGAGTTTTTTCTCTAAATTTTCTGATCTTTTCAATAATACTTAATGTGCCGGGCTGCATTAAAATATATGAAGGATCGGACGTCATCATTAATGCATGTAATTCCAATGCTTCTTCTTCAATAACTTTTCCGAATACATTCCAATTTCCTTTTTGCAATGCTTGCAAAATACGTTTCATTCTTAACGCTGCATTATTATATCGCAAAGCGGCAGAAGGATGGTCTTGCATCAGTGCGTGACCTGCGCTGCTTGTAACACTTTTTGCTTCGTTATTTACAATGAGTATTGTATCTTGAATTTCATTAAACGCTGTATGAAATTTTATAGGATGTTTTATTGCATATAAATCATTTGCTTTTTTAACAAGTGCCGAGTTTCCCCACACCGAAAATTCGCCTATTACACTGCGAGATGCACTGCCCGATCCGATGCGTGCATAATGCGAGGCTTGCTCATAAAATTTCTTTACCTGAATAGTTCTTTCTTCTTGAAATAAATCCAACGAACAAATGCATAAGGCAAGTGCCGACATTGAAGATGCGCTGGAAGCTATACCTGCTGAATGCGGAAATGAATTTTCAGTTATAATTTTTATTTTATAATTCTTTAACCACGGAAAATCATTTGCGAGCTTGCTGAGATAAGTATTTATTTTTTTTGCAAATGCTGCATTTCTTTTTCCCTCAAACTTAAAGTCTATTTCCAAAGAGGTTTCTTTTTTCTTTGGCAATAATTCCACACTGGTTTGAGTATATGCTTCATGCAATGTAAGTGATAAGGATGCATTATTCGGCAACTGATTGCCATGCTTTCCCCAGTATTTTATTAAAGCGATATTTGATGGGCTACGCCATGTTACTTGCATCATGTGAACAATACCATTTCGTTATAACTCAAAATTGTATCAAATCCTTTTTTGTGAAAATAACTTCTTATTTCTGTCGGCGCAATATTCGCTGCAGCTAAAATAAAATCGCCACCCCATGCTCCCAACGATTTTACCACTCCCGGAAAATCTGCAAACATTGTTGACTGCATTTTTTCTTCTTGTAAAACATATTGCATTACCTCTTCATGTTCTTGCAACAACACTATAAAATCTTCAAACACATCGCAAAATAATAATGCTTCAGAAATTTCAGAAATGGTTTCTACTTCTTCTTTAAACTCTTTTTTCTCAGCAATAAATTTTTTCACTGCTTCTTTCGAGTTGCTTTTTTTATTCAGATGAATAAAAAATAATTGTTCCTGTGCGGGCGGATTAAAATTTACCATATCCCAAACTGCACCTTCTTCATCTTTACGAAATAAAATAGGGCGATGTGATTCAGCACATGCAATATCATAACCTGAACCTCCTGTAACTTTTGTATTTATATCAATCGCATTTGTATTACTCCACTTTGCAATAAGATATATTAATGTGGAACTGCTTCCCAAACCCCAATCCGATGGAAATTGTAATTGAGTAGTAACTTTTTTATTCAGCAATTCTTGTATAAAATCAGGGTTCGCTGAAAGTGCATATTTAAGAGTTTGCATTAGTATACTATCCTCAGATTTTATTTTGGATAGCAATATTGTTTTGCTGAATTCTTCTTGTATCCAAATGCTACCATCTTGTTTTAGACTTTGCCAAATCAATGAGGATGTATTTGTTTTTTCAATTTTCAAATCTTGCCCAAACTTGCATGGAGTTGCCAATGCAAGTGCACCTTGCAAAACAAGGTATTCACCTGATAAAAGTAATTTGCCGTTTGCTGAAAATGATTGCACCGTAATTAATTCTCAGGTGCTAAGTTCTGTTTTCTGTAGCTGTTTAAGAAATCCCGCACATTATGGAAGGAAATTGTTTTATCTGCAAAATATGCAAGTGCTTTTTCTATCTCGGTTTCTGAGGCACCAAAATGACTCAACATATTAGTGAGATGCATTTTCATGTGTCCTTTTTGAATGCCGGAAGTTACCAATGCTTTTATTGCAGCAAAGTTTTGCGCTAATCCTACACTGGTAATTATTTTCATTAATTCCTTTGCACCTGGATTTCCCAATATTTCTAATGATCTTTTTGCTAAAGGATGCAGACGGGTTAGCCCACCGATAGTACCAACCGCCAATGGCATTTCTAACCAGAATTTAAATTTCCCGTTTTCAATTGTGCAATTGCTTAAACTTGAATATGTGCCGCTGCGACCGGCATAAGCATGACCACATGCTTCAATAGCACGGAAATCATTTCCGGTGGCTAATATCACTGCATCAATACCATTAAAAATTCCTTTGTTATGTGTTGTTGCACGATATACATCATTGCAGGCAATGTTAACGGCTGTTCTGAATTTCTTTGCAAACTGCATTGCATCCAAATTTGCTTCAGGAAATTCGCCAAGATCTTTTACATCACATTCTACCCAAACTTTTACAAGACAATCCGGAGTGTAATTGCTCAGAATGCTCATTACTATCTCCACCTTTTTTTCTGCACCGGTGAAATATTTATATACCGCAATTTCTTCAGTAAGACATTGCGCAAATTGCTCAAGAATAGAATTGATAAAATTGGCACCCATTGCATCCGCAGTTTCGAAAGTTGCCTTTAATTGATAATAATCCGGTTCAATATGACTGCAGTCCACTAATTCTAAACTTCGCAATCCACCTCCACGAGCTTCCATATTTTTTGTAAGGGGTAATACTTCTGCCTTAAGAATAGGTTCTATTTCAGAATAAAACTGCATCAGTTTTTCTGCATCACCACGCCATAAAAAATGTACATGACCAACTTTAGTTGTAGAAATAACTTCTGCATGAAACCCGCCTCTGTCGCTCCAAAATTTAGCTGCACTAGATGCCGCAGCAACAACAGAACTTTCCTCAATCACCATTGGTACTGCATAACTCATCCCATTGATTACAAAGTTGGGAGCTATACCATAGGGTAAATAAAAATTAGTAAGAGTGTTTTCACTAATACCGTCAAACACTTTTTGCAATTCTGTATTTGCATGCATATAGCTGGAAAATTCCCTTGCAATATCCAATGGATTGCTGGTGAGAAAATGCTTGGCGAGCCAAGTTATTTTTTCAGTTTTATTTAATTTGGAAAATCCTTTTATTGTGGACATTGCGTTACGTTATTGTTTCGATTAGTATTGAATAGAACAGAAATATATTAGCATTATGAACGAACGGTTAAATAATTTTTACACAAAGCTAATCCATCAACCTGTGTTTTCACATATTCTCTCAACTGCTCTATATCCTCTTTGGCGTATTTCAAAAATGCCGAAGCCTGCGCATACACAGCATTAAATTGTAATTTTTCCAAGCAATAGTAACCATCCAGAAAGCCTGTGATACCGCCGGAAACGATAATTTCTTTACACTTCACTTTGACTCCTAAATTCATGGATGCTGCATTTATAAATTCCACCATCTCTTCTGCGGTATGTCCTACTTTTACCAACATCTCATAACTCTTAGCACGAGAAGATGAAGTACGTAACAACTCTAGTTTTGAAAAGTTTGTTCCACCTAATGCGCCGAACTCAATTCCGGCTATCGGCAATTGTAAAAGTGCTTTGATACTCGCAGGCCCAAAGCCCTGTCCAACTTCTTTTACAATCAGTGGATATTCTAAAATATCAAGGAGTTCAACTATTGTGTCAAGAGGAGGTTTTGTAAAACGGTCACCTTCAGGCTGAAGCCATTCTTGCAAAGGATTCACATGAATTATTAAGCCATCTGCTTTAAGCGATTGCATTAGATGTTGGATTAAGTCAGACTTGCCATCCTGAAGCAATTTTTCCACTTGAGCTACGCCAAGGTTTGCATAAAAAGGTAATGTATCTCCAATGATTGGGCGCATATTAAAATCTTCAAAAAACTGATTACTTTCTAACAGGCTGCGGCAAGAGCCCAAGCCCATGCCTAATCCGAACTCAGCACATACCTCAGCCAGATTGCGATTTATTTTTCCGGCTAATGCAGTTCCGCCAGTCATGCTGCCAACCCATATTGGTGCTTGCATGTGCTTTCCCAAAAAAGTGGTTGCTAGTGTATTTCCCTGAGGGTGCGAAGCCAACATAGGTTCATAATAAAATCTATTGTCCTTTTCTATTGCCTGTACCTGACTTTCAAAGGCTAAAGAAATGTGATCGGCTTTTCTGTTTTCTGCATTTGGGTCGCTCAAAATGATACAATTATTTAGTGGCAAAGGTACTAAATGGCATTAAGCAAACTTTTAAATACAATTCAATAAAATGCTTGCTATAAAAATGCGTTAGTATGCGGTTTCAATTATATTTTTGCATAACACTTTATTTGAATAAACACACATGACATTCACAGAATTTCCTTATCACCGCCCGGACTTAAAACAGATTGAATTCGAGCATACGACATTACTTGAAAAATTGCAAAATGCGGATAGCGCCGACACTGCCGCAACAGTAATAAAAAAAGTATATATTTTGCATAATAGCTTTAACAGCATGGCGCAAATATGTGGCATCCGACATTCCATAAATACCACTGATGAATTTTATAAATCAGAGCAGGAATATTTTGATACACACTCACCTCTTTTTGAAAACCTGATTCATAATTATTATACAACCTTATTGAATTCCAATTTTAAAAATGAATTGGAGAAAATTTTTGGAGAACAATTATTTCGGTTGGCAACACTTTCATTAAAAATATTTTCACCTGCAATTATTGAAGACCTTATAAAAGAAAATACTTTAAGTACTAAATATCAGCAGTTGATGGCATCTGCTTCCATTCTATTTGAAGGGAAAGAAAGAAACTTATCGGAGCTTGCACCTTTTATGCGATCAACAGATAGAGCAATGCGTAAAAATGCCAGTGAAGCACGTTGGGGATTTTTAAAAGATAATGCAGATGTCTTGGATTCTATTTTTGATGATATGGTGAAAATCCGAACTGCTATTGCAAAAAAATTGGGTTATAAAAATTTTGTTCAATTAGGTTACGACAGAATGTTGCGTACAGATTATAATGCGAAGATGGTAGAAGATTACCGCAAAGCAGTGCAGCAATTTGTAGTACCTATTTCAATAATGTTGCGCAAAGAACAAGAGGAGCGATTAGGTGTAGAATCTTTAATGTACTACGATGAAGCTTTGGTATTTGAATCCGGCAATGCAAAACCTAAAGGAGATGCACAATGGATTTTAAAAAATGGTCAACAGATGTATGCAGAATTAGGTGAAGCCACAAATACTTTTATGCAATTTATGGTGAATCATCAATTGTTAGATCTTGTGGCAAAAAAAGGAAAAGCCGGCGGCGGATATTGCACCTATATTGCCAATCATAAAGCACCATTTATATTTTCAAATTTTAATGGTACTGCTGCGGATATAGATGTACTGACTCATGAAGTTGGGCATGCATTTCAAGTATTTAGTTGTCGTGATTTTGAAGTGAATGAATATCATTGGCCTACTTCTGATGCTGCGGAAATTCATTCTATGAGTATGGAATATTTTACCTATCCGTGGATGGATTTATTTTTTGAAGAACAAGCGGATAAATATCGCTATGCGCATTTGGCGGATGCTGTTCTCTTTTTACCCTATGGTGTTTCGGTAGATGAATTTCAGCATGTAGTTTACAGCAATCCCGAGTTATCTCCTGCAGAGCGCAAGAACGTATGGACGTCAATTGAAAAAAAATATTTACCAATGCGTAAATATGAAAATAATGCGTATTTGGAAACTGGTGGATGGTGGCAAACACAAGCCCATATTTTCCAATCACCATTCTATTATATTGATTACACATTAGCACAAATATGCGCTTTTCAATTCTGGAAAAAAGCACGCACAAATCATGAAAATGCATTTGCAGATTACTTGCAATTATGTAAAGCAGGTGGCAGTAAATCATTTCTTGAATTAGTAGAATTAGCAGACCTGAAATCACCGTTTGCAACCGGGGTGATGGAAGAGGTTATGCATGATGTAACACAATGGTTAAAAGCTGTAAATGCAGAGGTGTATAATGTACCGGCGTAGATCTGTTAGCACAAATTCAGTCCTGGAAAGGGAAGAGGTGATCACTGTTGTTGGTCAGAAATTCCGTGTGTTTGTCTATTTGGAAAAACGCTATGATTGCAGAGCATCTATTGGCGCTAAAGGAATTCATATTCGTATTGCAGCATACTTAAATATAAAACGTCGTGAGCAGGAATATGAAACACTGATTGAATGGGCAAGAAAATATATTGTTGAAAATAAACTCTACATTAAAACTCCCCAATTTCGACAATATAATAACGATGATATTTTCTCCATTGCCGGTCATGAATTTAAAATTAAAATTGAATATCACGAGAAGGAAAGCAGCTCGGCACATTTAAAAAATGGTGTTATTCATATGCAGCTATCTGAAGGAATGAAACCGATTGGAGAAATGCGACATAAATCATATTTGGTAGCACGGTTGATAGGCAATGCATTTACTCCAATTATAGAAAAGCGCTTACATGAATTAAATAATGAATTTTTCGGAAAAAAAATAAAACGTGTTACGCTCCGCAATAATGCGACTAACTGGGGCAGTTGTTCTTATGACGGACATATCAGTATTTCATCCCGTTTATTATTCGCACCACAAGACGTTATGGATTATATTTTAATTCATGAATTAGCACATTTGGTAGAGCATAATCATTCAGATAAATTTTGGAAATTAGTAGAGTCTGTAAAACCTGATTATTCGAAAGCAGAAAAATGGTTAGAGAAAAATGGCAATCAATGTATGTTTTGATTTTCCGGAGTACCAAGCGTTACAGTTTTACGTATTTTACCATTAGAAAAAGATTTTACCTGAATTAATACTCCATCTACGGAATACACATTTGCCATACCTTCGCCATTACAAATTGTTCCTGCATCTACTGCATTTCCATCCTGATCATAATAAGCGAGTACTTCCATAAATTTTCCTTTTTCATAAAACGCATGCTGACGCATCTGTCCGTTAGAATAATAATAGTAATACGAACCTTCCGGTTTACTTTTATAATAATTGCCGATTGCCAATAATTGTCCACCGGGATACCATGCATAACGCCTCATTTTTTTGCAATTCTTTTTTCCATTTTCACAAAACAATTCATATTCCAAGGTGCCATCCATATTAAAAAAACATTGCCAGCCGCTTAATACATTTTTATCATTCTCGATTAAATATCTGGTTACACTCCATATTTTATCGTAGCGATATTTTTCAAGATATTTTACTGAATCTCCATTTTCAAAAGTGGTATAAACTTTTTTATAAGTATCCGGCAATTCTTCTCCGTTTTGATATCTGTAATCCGACTGTAAAAAATTATTGCCTGGCAATTTATTGATTTGCGTGGATTCCACTTGTGCGGCAAGCGAAAGATTTATTATTAACAAAAATGTAAACAGGGGAAAATGCATACATATAAATTTTCAGGGGGAACACTAAATTAAAATCTCGGGCAATCCACTTTGCGATCACGATGTGGTAGCGGACTTGTATAAACTATTGATAATTCAGGTCCACCAAATGAATTACTTGCATTGCGCAAATCAGATACATTGATATCATAACTGAGTCCTGCAGAAAAACCTAAATAATCGAAACGGGCAGTAATAATTGTAGCATCAGAATTTAATCCGCCGGAGCTATTACCCATCCGTTGCATTGCACCTAAAGAAAAGGAGGTAGGATTCACACTTTTCTCATTCAAATAATATTTAAAACTTACTCCGAAATTATATTCATTGTGTGGACCCTGATTTAAAACTAAGACAGAAGGTATAATATCTATTGCATCAGCTACAGGAATTTGTGCGCCGATATTTCCTGAAATCTTCATGTACAAATTATCCTTATCGGAACCACTAAAAGACATGTTGGGTGTATTCACATGATAGAATGCAATTCCCATCAACAGATTTAATCTGTCCTTCGGAACAAACAAATAAGAAACACCGCCGGATAGATCTAAGAATGAAAAACTATCAAAACCAATTGTTTCACCATTCGGCATTGAAGGATCATATTCATAACCATTGTATTGACTTCCGAAAGTAAGTGCTGCATAATCAAGACTGCGTTGTGCAATACCACCCTGAAATCCCATGGATAAATAACTTCTTGAAAATCGTTTACCCAATGTTTTGATATAACCGAATGAAACATTTACCTGTTGCGTAGAAAAATCGGCATCACCTGCTTTATCAGAAAAAAAGTTTACACCAAAACCAAATAGATCATCATTCAAAATATTCTGACCAAAGTTCATATCCACAGAGCCTGCAAACGTATTGAAAGGTGCAAAAGATGTCCATTGACTGCGATAATTTAATACGCCACGAATGTTGCCATTAAACACTCCCACGTTTGCGGGATTTAATGTGAGAGGCGAAGCATAGAATTGCGAAAAGTGAATATCCTGCGCTTTAACTGAAATCAAAATACCGATAGAAATAAAGAGAGTAAAGATTTTCTTCATGCTGTATCATTTTATTTTTGTTTCGGGTTTGCCTACCAAAAGTAATAAAAAACAATTGTAGTTGTAGCCACCTCCTCCAATGTATCTTTGCAAAGATGTCCGACACTAAACAAGCAATTCGCAATTTATCATTAGCAGAAATGGAAACATTATTTGCAGAATGGAGACAACCTAAGTATAGAGCAGGGCAGGTGTATAGTTGGCTCTGGCAAAAATTTGCACACACCTTTGATGCGATGAGTAATATTCCAAAAGCACTGAGAGAAAAGTTGGAAAATGATTTTTCAATTTTTCCAATAACTCTTGATCTGGAACAAAAAAGTGCAGATGGAACAGTGAAGTGCAGATTTAAATTGCACGACGGACATTTTATTGAAAGTGTTTTAATTCCTGCCGATGAAAGAATGACTGCATGCGTATCCAGTCAGGTGGGTTGTAATCTCGGATGTAAATTTTGTGCAACAGGATTTATGAAAATGAAACGCAATCTGGAGCATTATGAAATTTATGATCAGGTAGTTGCCATGCATCAAAAAGCAATGGAGCATCATGCAAAACCGCTGAGCAATATTGTGTATATGGGAATGGGTGAACCGCTGTTGAATTATAAAAATGTAATTGATTCTGTAGAACGCATTACTGCAGAAAATGGATTGGCAATGTCGCCGAAACGGATTACTGTCAGCACAGCAGGTCTTGCAAAAATGATTAAGAAATTAGGTGATGATAATGTGAAATTTAATCTTGCACTTTCACTACATGCACCCGACGATATAAAACGCAGTGCGCTGATGCCGATTAATGATGCAAATAATTTAGCAACACTGATTGAAGCATTAAATTATTTCTATTCGAAAACGAAAAATAAAATCACGTTTGAATATATTTTATTCGATGGCATAAATGAAACAATGGAAGATGCAAAAAATCTTGTAAAACTTTGTCGCCGTGTTCCTGCCAAAGTAAATATCATTGAATACAATCCGATTGCACAAGCCGATTATCACAAATCAAAAGAAGAGCAGCGGGAACGATTTATTGCCTATTTAGAAAAGCACGATATCGTAGCCAGAGTGCGCCGCAGCAGAGGTAAAGATATTGATGCCGCTTGCGGGCAATTGGCGAATAGATAAAAAAATGCCGCACTCAATTGTGCAGCATCTCTAATTATATTTTTTTTAAAAATTAACTCACATCATCTCATCCATCGCCACCACTTCTTTCACTTCCGGAACCATCCGTTTTAATAACCCCTCAATCCCCGACTTTAATGTAATGCTGCTCGAAGGGCATCCACTACATGAACCTTGCAACATCAGCGTTACCACACCCGCATCAAACGATTTAAATTGAATTGCACCGCCATCCATTTCCACAGCCGGCTTCACATATTGATCCAGCATCAGTTTAATCTTTTCTATTACTGCATCGCTTTCCATAGGTTCACCAGTTGCTTCAGCCACCGGAATTTCTCCCACCACTTCCTTGCCTTCCACCACCCAGTTGCGGATAAATTCACTCACCTTGCTCTTTATCTCAAACCATTCCATTTCCATATTCTTGCGCACTGTTACAAAGTTGTTCATCACAAACACACCCTTCACATAATCAAATTCATTAAACATCGCTTCCGCCAAGGGTGCGTACGACACATCATCGCCTCTTTCAAAATCTGCACTCCGTCCACTTAGCAGCATTTTATTCATTACAAACTTCAAACTGTCCGGATTCGGTGTCGCTTCCGTATAGATACTTATTATTGCATTGCTCATCTTATGATTATTTATTGTTTCAAAGTTACTTAACAAGACCGATTCTAAATAAGTTTTATAGCCAAAAAAAACCTGCATTCATTAATACAGGTTTTCATTTTCTTGTTCAATTCACTACTTAATGCGAGTAGCCACTATTTCAATACTTTTCATTTCGATACCGTCGTGCACCATATACATCGTCATCTTTTGCGTATTATCATCTACAAACTCAATGGTTTGTCGCATAGTAATTTCCGTTCCTTGCATTGGGTCCTGACTTACTCCAAATAGTTCAATCACTTTATTGGGTACTTTCCAATAGCCTTGCATTTGTGTCATACCAGTACTCATGTTATCTATCCATGAACTATAAAACTTGTTAACACCATTATCATACGCCATTGTACTCATTCCTTCAAAAGGCATCCCCATCATGTTGCCAGTATATTTTCCAACAAGATATCTACCGCCCAAAATCAGTTCTTCTTTAATTTTTGTAGTGGATTCCATCGGCGGTTGCGAAGGGTCCATATACATTTTCATTATTGCCGTCCATTCCCCCACACTTTTCGCCATAAATTTTTGTACATCACCCGGCGAAATATTTTCCATCATTGTGGCCATTTCAGCTTCTGTAGGTTGTTGGGCAAATGTGTTTATCCCAAGGCTTAAGCTTAACATTACTAATAACACTTTTAATTTTTTCATAACAGGTTTTTTTTACGGTTAATTAATTGACTTCTAAACTTAAATTTAATACTTCTTTAATATTCTGCATGTGTTTAATATTCTGCATGTGCGGCGGCAGCAATGCTGATTTTAATTTCCGGTATTCGCAATAATTGCATTGCACATGATTCCAGAGTTGAGCCGGTAGTAATCACATCATCAATTAACAATAAATGTTTGCTGCTTAACTCTGCTATATATTTTGGATTCGCTGCAAATTTTTCTTTCACATTTTCCCATCGCTCCATTCTGCTTTTTTTGGTTTGTGTGCCGGTATATGCAGTGCGCAGCAAAGCATTTTCTAATACCGGGATATGCATCACATCTGCAATACCCATCGCTATCATTGTACTTTGATTATATCCTCTTTGTTCTTGTTTCATTGGATGCAGTGGAACTGGAATAATAAAATCAATTGTATTATAAGGCGATGTTGTAATGAATGCATTACCCATAATCTGCCCTAACACTTTACCTACTTCCGGCTGATGTTTATACTTTAGATTATGTAGTAATTTTTGAATATGGCTCGACTTATTAAAATGAAACATTCCGGTGGCTCCTTCAAATGGAAATTTTCCCATAAAATGTTTTGCAACCGGATTATCAAAAAAAGTATGGTAATCTGTTTTAGGTAATTGCATCCGGCAGGCAATGCAAATAAATTCTTCTCCCGCACTTAATAAATTATCGCATGCCATGCATAAATGCGGATACATAAGATCACGAATCGGTATAAATACTTTTAAGGGGAAGTTCACACTTCGAATGTAGAAAATAATTGAAAGATTAAAAAGTTTTTTCTAACTCCTCTTATTCTTTAAGAGAAAAAAGATTCTTTGTAGTAGTATCAATGTGAACATTCAAAAAGCCTGCATCTCTACCAATCTTGCATACAGCCCATTTTTACCTATTAGCGCATGATGATTTCCTCGTTCCACTATCCTCCCTTCCTGCATCACTATTATATCATCCGCATATTGAATAGTAGAAAGTCTGTGTGCAATTACAATAGAAGTGCGGTTGCGCATCAGTTTAAACAGTGCATCCTGCACTAACTTTTCTGATTCCGTATCTAATGAAGAAGTAGCCTCATCCAAAATTAGAATTGGTGGGTTTTTAAATATCGCCCTTGCAATAGTTAATCGCTGCCGCTCACCACCACTCAGTTTACTTCCCCTATCACCAATTATGCTATCGAAACCATTCTCTAATCGCATAATAAAATCGTAGGCATTCGCCACCTTCGCCGCCCGTATTACCGCCTCCGAATCCGGATTGTCAACTCCAAAAGCAATATTATTAAATACAGTATCATTAAATAAAATTGACTCTTGAGTTACTATCCCCAATAGATTCCGGATACTCGAAATTCGAATGTTTTTTAAGTTATGTCCATCAATTAAAATCTCTCCTGAAGTAGCATCATGAAATCGTGGCAACAAATCCACCAACGTAGATTTACCCGAACCCGATGGTCCCACTATTGCCGTCATGCTACCCTTTGTTATTTTAAAATTGATATTCTTTAAAACTGCCACATCATTATCATAACAAAACCCCACATCATTATAAATTATATCGCCATTAAAACTTTTTAAACTCACCGCATCAATATTCTCTTTAATATCAAGCGGCGCATCCAGAATTGTTTCTACTCTCTCCAAAGAAGCGATACCACGTTGAATATGATAATAAGTATTTGCAAGAGATTTTGCAGGATTAATTAAGTTGGCAAATATCAATATGTAGCCGATAAACATTTCACCGCTAAGATTATTTTCACCATCCAAAACCATTTGTCCACCAAACCATAAAATCACTGCCACTACAATAATTGCCAATACCTCTGAAAGTGGCGATGATAAATCCCGTCTGTTAAACACCGACGTTTGCAAATTTGCATACAAACGATTCTCCCTTAAAAACTTTCCCTTTTGATAGCGTTCTGCATTAAATGCTTTTATAATTCTTAATCCACCAAGTGTTTCTTCAATAATAGATAGTAACAACCCAAGTTGATCCTGCGATTTCTTTGATTTACGTTTCAATGATTTACCAATTACACCAATTATTAAAGCGGTAATCGGTAATAGGATAATTACAAAAATGGTTAATTGAAAACTCAATAAAATCATTGCGATAAAAAAGAATATCATCGTTATCGGATCCCGAAAAGTGGATTCAATTGTACTCATAATGCTCCATTCAATTTCATTCACATCCGTTGTCATGCGAGCAATGATGTCGCCTTTTTTCTTTTCGCTGAAAAAAGCAAGAGGTAATAAAATTACTTTATCATAAATGCTTTGACGCAGATCACGGACTACACCATTGCGCAATGGGGCAATAAAATATAAAGCCATATAGCGGCAAATATTCTTCAGTAGAAAAATGATAATTATGAAAGTACATATAATTATCAGTCCTGACGCTTCTCCATTTTCAGCTACATAATTTCCGAATTTGTAATTAAAAAAATTGAGTGCAGATTTCACATTCCAGGTGAGCGTTGGTTCTTGTTCAGGTATTTGTACTGTTTTAAAAATTACCTGTAAAAACGGAATAATAGAAAGGATAGAAAATAAATTGAAAATGGCGTAAAGAATATTAAACATCAAATTCAAAAATGCATATCGTCTGTAGCGCACAGCTATTTTTAATATCCGTAGATAACTTTTCATTGGCGGTAAATTTACCAAAACAAAGACGCACTCACCTCTGTTGTATTGCATTCGGAACAGATACAGTTAATTTTTTAATTTTAAGGGTATGGAAACGAGGCGACAACAGAAAATGCAGGTATTGATAAAGGAGGAAATGAGTAAATTTCTGCAACGGGAAGGATCTAATTATTACGGGACTCAATTTGTAACCGTAACAGATGTAAGGATTACACCCGATATGCATCTGTGCAGAATTTATGTAAGTGTATTTAATGTAGCAACGCCGCAACAAACGGTAGATAGATTGAATGCACATATCAAAGATATTCGCAAACGTTTTGGCAATATCATGCGTGGGGATTTGCGAATAATTCCGGAATTAGAATTTATTTTAGATGATACTCTCGACAATGTCTTTAAGCTGGAGCAACTTTTAAATGATCTTAAATAACCATTTAATAAAACCGTCCTCATGCGTTTTACTTTAAAAGTTGCCTGGCGGTATATTTTTTCCAAAAAATCAACTAATGTTATTAATATCATTTCAGGTATTACCATGTCGGGAATTGTTATAGGTTCTGCTGCTCTTATCATTGTGCTTTCTGCTTTCAATGGTTTTGGTGACCTTGTAGTAAATCTTTACAGTTCATTTTATTCCGAAGTGGCAGTTTCTCCAAAAGAAGGAAAAGTATTTACACTCACCAATTTGCAATACAATAAACTTGAATCTTTAGATGCCATTGAAAATATTTCAAAAACATTACAGGAAAATGTGTTGCTTGCTTATAATAAGGATGAGCATATTGCAACCATAAAAGGTGTTGACAGCAATTTTGCAAAAGTTACTGCAGTGGACGACAGCGTGTTTGTGGGTGATTATTTATTTTATTATTACTACGATAATTTGCGTGTGCAATGCGCAGTATTAGGTGCCGGAATTGCATCTACCTTAAATGTGGCGCTCGGAACAGGTTATCCTTCAATACAAGTGTTTGTACCTCGCAGAGGAATTCACTCAACTTTAGATCCACGCAATTCTTTTATACAAAAAAGTGTGCAGCCGGTGGGCATTTTTAGTTTGCAACAAGAGTTCGACAGCAAGTATATATTTACGTCATTAGATTTTGTTCAGGATTTACTGGAATATAATAATGGTGAAATAAGTACGATGGAAATTCAACTCAAAAAAAATGCAAATACAAAATCAGCAATAAAAGAAATACAGAAAATTGTGGGTGATGAATTTTATGTGAAAGATCGTTTTATGCAAAATGAATTTTTATATAAAATTATGCGCAACGAACGGTGGGTAGTTTATCTGATTCTTACTTTCATAATCATCATTGCTACTTTCAATATGATAGGCTCTATTGCAATGCTGGTAATTGATAAACGAAAAGATATTGGTGTATTGCGATCTCTCGGCGCAACGGAAAGAAGTATCCGAAATATTTTTTTCTTTCAAGGATTATTACAAACAATTGTGAGTATTATGATTGGATTTACTATTGCAATTATTCTTTGCTCAATACAAATTTATTTTAATGTAATTACCATTCCCGGTTCTGATAGTTTTGTGGTTACTGCTTATCCTATCAGTATGCATCTTATTGATTTTATTCTGGTAGCGATAACCATTTTGATAATTGGTGCAATTGCAGCATACTTACCTGCTCACTTAGCATCCCGGCAAAAATGGATGTTTAGGAATGCCGCTTAGTTTTTTGAGTAACATTCAAACGATGTTTCAAGCTTGCCACCCGCAGATTCAGCACTTCTACCATTACAGAAAATCCCATTGCAAAATAGAGATATCCTTTTTCAATATGACCTCCCCAACCTTCTACAATTAATGATGCTCCAATCATGACTAAAAAAGAAAGTGCTAACATCTTTACTGTAGGTCGTTTGTTTACAAAACTGCTGACAGACTCAGCGGCAAATAACATAATAACTATTGCAATAATAACCGCCATCACCATAATGATTAAATCACTTGCCATTCCAACAGCTGTAATTACAGAATCTAATGAGAACACAATATCTAAGACTAATATCTGTAGGATTACTGAAGCAAAAGATTTTGCTTTTAAAGTTGTTTCGTGTTCTTCATCGCCATCAATTTTATCATGGATTTCAACTGTTGCTTTGTAAATCAAGAATAAGCCTCCTATAAGTAGCACCAAATCTCTTCCGGAAAACCCTTTACCCCAAAGTGTAAATAATGTTTCCTGCATACTCACAATCCAACTCAACGACATCAACAATAAAATACGTGTGATCAAAGCCAACGAAAGGCCGAGTCGTCTTGCTTTTTTTTGCTGATGCTCAGGCAGTTTTCCTGAAAGTATGGAAATGAAAATGATATTGTCAATTCCCAACACAATTTCAAGAAGTGTAAGTGTCAGCAAAGCAATCCACGCATCAGCAGTGGCAAATATTGAAAAGTCCATTTATAAAATTTTTGGAAGGCAAAATTCAGATATTTAAAATAGAATGCAAAATGCTTGGGGTATTTTTGATTTATTATGATGCAAAAATATTTTTTATTTCTAGTGCTGATATATTCCTCATTGCTAAATGCACAGCAATACAGTGGCAAGGTGGTAAATTCTAAAAGTGGTGAAATTATTCCCTACGTAAATATTGGTATTGTCAATAAGGGTGTGGGCACGGTTTCTCTTGGTGATGGCAGTTTTCATTTAAATCTTGAAGCAGAGTACGATAATGACACACTGCGTTTTTCGATGATTGGACTTGAAAGTGTAAGCTATCTTGTTAAGGATTATAAAACTCAGTTTAATGAAACCAGTGCTGAAATTTTAATGGCTGAATCTCTAACCGAATTGCAGACTGTAATAATTAAACCGGTGAAAGTGATTTCAGTAATTAAAGGAAATACATTTGATAATAAATCATTTGCCGCAGGTTGGAAAAGCGATGATCTTGGTGGTGAATTAGGTACAATAATAAATGTAAAAAAAGGCACAACCTATTTTATAAAAAACGTGCAAATAAATATTGCATGGTGTAAGTACGACAGTATTTTATTTCGCATGAATTTATATGATTATCAAAATGGAAAGCCCGGAAATTTTTTGCAAGCAGTGCCTATTTATCTGAAAGTAAAAAATGAACAACGCTATTTGTATGTTGATCTTGAACCCTATAATATTACTGTGGAAAGTGATTTTTTAATTGCGCTGGAATGGTTAGATGATCTACCGGATAAGCCAAGTTCACTGATGTTTTGTGCAGGCATGTTCGGTGCATCTACCTGTTATAGAAAAACAAGTCAGGATGCCTGGCAAAAGGTACCAATTGGTTTAGGCTTTAGTGTGGAAATGGAATATGAAAAAAAATAAAAACGAATAATATGAATTCTGATTTTACAACCATTTTAGGTAATGGTATTAATTCCATCATTACGGAATTACAACAATATGAAAACGAAACTGATATTTGGAATATTGAAGGAGAAATAAAAAACTCCGCAGGGAATCTTGCATTTCATCTTACGGGAAGTATCAATTATTTTATTGGTGCTGTGATGGCTAATAATGGCTATGTGCGCAATAGGGATGCAGAGTTTTCAGATAAAAATATTTCAAGAGAAAAAATGATTTCGGAATTGAATACAACCAAAACAATGATGGAGGAATTTATTTCGAAGCAAGATGCAGATTTTTATAATGCAATATTCCCATTACAAACTTTCGGTGAGAACCGCAGCAATCATTATGCACTCATGATAATTGCGGTACATCTCAATTATCATCTCGGTCAGATAAATTATCACAGGCGTTTGATTGGGAAATAATTTTTAATTCAGGATATATTTCCTTTGTAACACTTAATAAATTTTTTATAACTATGGATGTTGTTTTAGGAGTTGATATTGGCGGTACCGGAATTAAATTCGGTTTAGTTACTAAGCGGGGAAAAATTCTATATACTGATAAAGTAAAAACAAAAGCATATCCCAAACCTGAAAAATTACCTGAAGACTTAAAGAAAAGAATTGGTGCTGTATTGAAAGAAAAAGATTTAACGCTGCGAGGAATTGGTATCGGCACTCCCAATGGAAATTATTTTACAGGTACAATTGATAATGCACCCAACTTGCCCTGGAAAAATTTAGTGCCTTTAAAAGAATATTTTCAAAACACATTTAATCTACCTGTTGCATTAACCAATGATGCAAAAGCTGCTGCCCTTGGCGAAATGCAATACGGTGCCGGTAAAGGATGCAAGCATTATATTTTTATTACACTTGGAACCGGTTTGGGTAGTGGTATTATCGTGAATGGAAAATTAGTGTATGGATACGATAGCCTTGCAGGGGAATTAGGTCATATAATTGTGCATCGCAATGGTCGTGAATGTGGTTGTGGACGCAAAGGATGTCTGGAACAATACGCTTCTGCAACAGGAATTGTAAAAACATATTATGAATTGCTTCGCACAAAAAGTATTGATGATTTTCGTATGAGTCTTGGTAACATGATTGATGCTGAGGCAATTTATAAAAAAGCAAAAGCGGGCGATGAAATAGCTATTGATTCATTTAAAAGGACTGGCGAAATTTTAGGTTTTGCTTTGGCAAATAGTGTTTGCTACACACGTCCGGAAAAAATATTTTTATTCGGCGGACTTGCTCAAGCAGGAGATTTATTATTTGAACCAACCATTCAAAGTTTTAATGAAAATCTCTTGCGTATTTACGAAGGGAAAATTCAAATTCTTCCCAGCGGATTAAAAGAAAGTGAAGCTGCTATTTTAGGTGCCGCTTCATTAATCTGGAAAGAAATGCCACGCAATAAAAAAAAGTAATATTGCAAATTCTTCACAAGCCTATTAGTTTAAATACATGAGACAACTATTTAATTTTCTGTTTTGCATTTCACTGTTAAATATCAGCGCACAAAATGATGTTACACAATATGTAAATCCATTTATTGGCACAGGTGGTCATGGTCATACTTATCCCGGCGCTACACTGCCTTTTGGTATGGTGCAGTTAAGTCCGGATACTCGTTTGGAAGGTTGGGATGGTTGCAGCGGATATCATTACAGCGATTCGGTTATTTATGGTTTCTCTCATACACATTTAAGTGGTACAGGAGTTCCAGATTATTGTGATATTTTGTTGATGCCAATGATTTCTGATAAGCCTTTAAATGCAATGCAAAACAATAAAAGCATTGCAGGTTATCCATCAGAATTTTCACATGCAAATGAATTTGCTTCTCCCGGTTTTTATAGTGTGCTTTTAGATGATGAAAATATATTTGTTGAGCTTACAACAACTGCAAGAGTGGGAATGCATCGCTATACATTTCCGAAATCAAAAGATGCTCAAGTGATATTAGATCTCACACATCGTGATCAATTATTAGAAGGTTCTTACATTAAAATAATTGCACCGGATAAAATTGAAGGATTGCGCAGATCAACAGGTTGGGCTGCCGATCAATGGGTGTATTTTGCAATTCAATTTTCTCAGCCTTTTGAATCTGTTGTTGCATCATCGGATAGTATGCAATATGCAATGCATTTTTCTACTTCAAATAAAAAAGCAGTAGTAGTGAAATGTGCAATCTCTGCTGTTTCAACAGAAGGTGCATGGAATAATATGAATGTAGAAATACCTGATTGGGATTTTGAAAAAGTGAAATCTGATTCAAAAACTATTTGGAATACTGAACTCTCAAAAATAGAAGTGAGCACTGCGGATATCAATCGAAAAAAAGTATTTTATTCTGCATTATATCACTGCATGTTAGCACCTAATATTTATAATGATGCAGATGGAAAATATCGTGGTCATGATATGCAGATACATACAATCGAGGGACATAATTATTACACTGTATTTTCTTTGTGGGATACTTTTCGAGCTCTACATCCTTTGCTCACAATTATTGATCAGAAACGCACCAATGATTTTATTCAAACATTTTTATTTCAATATCAACAAGGTGGAAGATTACCAGTTTGGGAATTAGCTGCCAATGAAACAGAATGTATGATCGGTTATCACAGTGTGAGTGTAATTGCCGATGCGGCTGTTAAAGGAATCAGAGATTATGATATGCAACTTGCTTATACTGCAATGCAACATTCTGCAAACACAAATCTGTTTGGTTTGAAATATTATAACGACAAAGGATTTATCGAAAGCAATGAAGAAGGTGAATCTGTAAGTCGCACTTTGGAATATGCTTATGATGATTGGTGTATTGCACAAATGGGAAATATTATTCACGGAAAAAATGGTGACTACTGGAAATACTTTTATCGCAGTATGAATTATCTAAATTTATTCGATGGAGAATTTATTCGTCCGAGATTTAATGGTGGTTTTTTAGAACCTTTTGATCCAAGAGAAGTGAATTTTAATTATACAGAAGCTAATGCTTGGCAGTATAATTTTTTCTTCCCGCATGATGTGATGTATTTTACAAATAATCTCACTTCAAAACAATTCTTAGAAGAAAAATTAGATAGTTTATTTACAACTAATTCTGAAACTACGGGTAGAGAACAATCAGATATTACAGGTTTAATCGGTCAGTATGCACATGGTAATGAGCCCAGTCATCATGTAGCATATTTATATGCGTATGCCGACGCATCTTATAAAACTGAAGAACGTGTTCGGCAAATTATGGATGAATTATATCACGATGCACCGGATGGACTTTCGGGTAATGAAGATTGCGGACAAATGAGTGCATGGTATGTGTTGAGTGCAATGGGTTTCTATCCTGTTGCGCCGGGTTCTACAAAATATATTTTGGGTTCGCCGGTTTTTGATTCTGTAAAAGTGCATTTAGAAAATGGAAATGATTTTAAAATCACTGCAACAAATTATAGCATAGAAAATAAATATGTACGCACTGCTGCATTAAATGCAATGCCGATTACTGAACCGCAAATTGATCATAATGATATCATGAATGGAAGTACACTTGAATTTGATATGAGTGCTACACTAAATAAAAACTTTGGAAAATTTGCAGATGTATTTATGGAAAGAGATTTTGTGCCGGCTCCGGTTTTTGAACCTACAAATACTTCTTTCAACGGAACACAAATTGTTTCAATCTATTCCTTATCACCCGAAACAAATATTTTATTCAACGATACAAAGAAAGATCCTACACCCGGTGATCAACCGTATTATGCACCATTTAGAATTGATAATACGGTTGAATTAAAAGCAGTTGCTTATAATTCAATTGGTACTTTCAGTTCGGTGAGTACAGCAAAATATAAATCGTTGGATCAACATAAAACAATAGAATACATTACGGAATACGATCCGCAATATACAGGAGGTGGTGCCAATGCATTAATTGATGGATTGCGTGGCGCTGAAGAATTTAGAACTGGTGTATGGCAAGGCTGGTGGGGAAATGATATGGAAGTGCTTTTAGATTTAGGTGATGTTTATAGTGCGAGCAAAGTAAGTATTGGATTTTTACAAGACAGTAAAAGTTGGATTTTATTACCAACCGAAGTAACTATAGAAATTTCTGTAGATGGAATACACTTTAAAAAATTTAATCCGATTATTAAAAAAGTGGATGCAAATAATTTAATTCCGTTTACTGAAGATTATAATTTAAAATTTGGTACAACAGCAATCCGCTATATAAAAGTGCTTGCAAAAAGTTATGGTGAACTTCCACCAACTCATTTAGGTGCAGGTGGAAAGGCTTGGTTATTTTGCGATGAAATAATTGTGGAGTAGTTGGGGAACGTTGACCATTGGCTTACTGGCTATTGGCCGTTTGCCATTGGCAGTTGGCAAAAAAGTTACGAGTTTCGGGTTTCGAGTTTTAATCAAATCAACTCATCGCCTTTTCCAATTACAAATTTCCTCATCGGCTAGTCAACTAATTTGCTAATCATCTTAATCGGCTAATCGGCTAATCAGCTAATCGGCTAATCTGCACATCCGCACATTAATCACATCAATCAGACAACCATTTTTCTAAATCATTCATCCTTAAAACCATTGTAATTGCCTAACTTTGCGCCGCCGTTTGGCCTGAGATTGCAGAAAATGACTACAGTGCAGGATAACATTCACCCAATATTCCACCGCTTATTGCAGCGGGCCGATAAAGAGGCCTTTCTGAAACAGAATGCCCGTGTGCTATGGCTAACGGGTTTATCAGGCTCCGGAAAAAGCACAATTGCAGAAGCGCTCGAAAAGAAACTACATACTGATAGTTTTCTCACCATGTTATTGGATGGCGATAATATTCGCAGTGGAATAAATAAAAATTTAAGTTTCAGTGATGCAGACCGTATTGAAAATATCCGCCGGATTGCAGAAGTCAGCAAATTATTTCTGAATTGCGGTATCATTACCATGAACAGTTTTGTAAGTCCTACAAATGAAATTCGCACCATGGCAAAGCAAATAATTGGCGAAGAGAATTTTTTAGAAATATATATCAATGCGCCGTTAGAAGTATGTGAAGCAAGAGATGTGAAAGGATTATATGCAAAAGCAAGACGTGGCGAAATTCCTGATTTTACCGGTATCACTTCTCCCTTTGAAGCACCTGAGAATCCTGCAATGGAAATCCCCACCGATAAATTAAGTATTGAAGAAAGCGTAGATCAATTATACAATTTTATATTACCTATTATTAAATATCAAGTTTAAAATATCATGTCTTATAGTTTAACACATTTAAAAGAACTGGAAGCCGAGAGCATTTTTATTATGCGGGAAGTGGCGGCACAATTTCAGAACCCTGCCTTATTATTCTCGGGTGGAAAAGATTCTATCCTGATGGTTTATCTGGCACGTAAGGCTTTTTGGCCTGCGAAAATTCCATTTCCATTAGTTCATATTGATACGGGTCATAATTTTCCGGAGACAATTGAATACCGTGATTGGTTGGTGAAAGAAACCGGTGCCCGATTAATCGTTGGCGAGGTAGAAGATTCTATTTCTAAAGGTACCGCTGTGGAAGAGCAAGGAATAAATGCTTCCCGTAATGCTTTGCAAACGGTAACTCTTTTGGAAACAATAGAGAACAACAAGTTTGATGCATGTATGGGTGGCGCAAGAAGAGATGAAGAAAAAGCCAGAGCCAAAGAAAGATTCTTCAGTCATCGTGATGAGTTCGGTCAATGGGATCCAAAAAATCAACGTCCGGAATTATGGAACATCTTCAACGGGAAAAAACATCTTGGTGAACACTTCCGTGTATTCCCAATCAGTAACTGGACTGAGATGGATGTATGGCAATATATTCTTCAGGAAAATATTCCATTACCTACATTATATTTTTCTCATATGCGGGAAGTAATTGAACGTGATGGAACATATATATCTACCCATCCAAAATGGGTGAAATTGCGTGGCAATGAAAAGCCTGAAGTTCGTCAGGTGCGTTTCCGTACTTGTGGTGATCTTCCTATTACAGGCGCAGTTGCAAGTGATGCAGATACGGTAGAAAAAATTATTTACGAAGTAGCTACAACACGTATTACTGAAAGAGGAAATCGCTCGGACGACAAACGTTCCGAAACATCTATGGAAGACAGAAAAAAACAAGGATATTTCTGATCAAAAAATCATCAATTTATTTATCGCAAACAGAACAGAAGAAAATATAATGGAGCATTTATTAGAAGACGGAAAATTCGATCACAACGGTTATCTCAATATGGAATTACTGCGGTTTACCACTGCAGGAAGTGTTGACGATGGAAAATCTACATTGATAGGTAGAATGTTATATGATTCGAAATCAATTTTTCAAGATCAGTTGGAAGCTATTGAAAAATCATCATTACAAAGAGGTGAAGATTATGTAAATCTTGCTTTGCTTACTGATGGTTTACGTGCAGAACGTGAGCAGGGAATTACTATTGATGTGGCATACAGATATTTTGCTACACCAAAACGCAAATTTATTATTGCTGATACACCCGGCCATATTCAATACACAAGAAATATGGTTACCGGTGCTAGTACTGCGAACCTCGCCATCATTTTAGTGGATGCACGTCATGGTGTTGTTGAGCAAACACATCGCCATGCATTTATTGCTTCGCTGTTACAGATACCACATATTGTTATTTGTATTAATAAAATGGATCTTGTTGATTTTAAGCAAGAGGCTTATGATAAAGTGGTAGATCAATTCAAAAACTTTTCATCAAAATTAGATGTGCAGGATGTGCGCTTTATTCCTATCAGTGCATTGAAAGGCGATAACGTGGTTGACCGCAGCACAAAGATGGATTGGTATCAGGGACCTACCTTATTATATACTTTGGAAACAGTGCATATCGGTGGTGATCATAATATGATTGATTGCCGTTTTCCTGTGCAATATGTTGTGCGCCCAATGAGCGATGAATATCATGATTATCGTGGATATGCAGGTCGAGTGTCAGGTGGTGTTTTTAAACCGGGAGATTTAGTGATGCATTTGCCCTCCGGATTAACTTCAAAAATAAAAGCCATTACTACTATTGATGGCGAATTAGAATTCGCACATCCTCCTCAAAGCGTTACTATTTTATTGGAAGATGAAATTGATATCAGCCGTGGTGATATGTTGGTGCGTGAAAATAATATTCCGGAAACTGGCCAGGACATAGATGTGATGATTTGTTGGATGAGCGACAAAAAACAATTGCTGTTGAACGGTAAGTATGCAATTAAACATACTACCAGAGATGCAAGATGTATTGTAAAAGAAATACTTTATAAAGTGGATGTAAATACCCTGCATAGAGATCCAGATGTAAAAACATTTGGTCTTAATGAAATCGGACGAATTCGTATCCGCACCACAGTGCCTTTGTTCTATGATGAATACAGACAAAACCGTATCACAGGTTCTATCATTTTTATTGATGAAGGAACAAATGAAACGGTAGCTGCCGGTATGATTATTAAATAAATAACATATTTATGCTTATTTCAATCCCGCTTCAATTCAATTGTTGCGGGATTTTTTTTTCATGTTTGTAACGAATTTCTTTACAATAGCATCTACACACTATGCAGATAAAAACAGTATTCTTTTTTTTCTTTTTGATTGCAACACAATCCATCGCATTTACCCAATTAACTGCTCCCAATAAAACAGATAAAAATGGATTGCGCACTGGTAAATGGATTTTCTTTTATGACGTTGACAATAATTTATTAAAAGATGCTGTAAATGCAGATTGGTATAACACTGCAAAATTTAAAAAAAATATACCTGTCGGATTTGTAAATGAATATTCCATTGAGAATAATAATCTCGTCTATTCAGCACAATACAAATCTATGTTTCCAGATACGCTGAATGGTATTGCAATTTTGTATTACAAAAACAACAATAAAAAATATATCTACAATTATCAGGATGGATTAATGCAAGGATTGGCCGAACAATTTTATCCTTCCGGAAACATACAATGGAGATGTAATTATACCGACGATTTACCTGATGGCAATTATACAGAGTATTATGAGAATGGAAATGTAATGCGAAGTGGTTCTGTTACTCTGGGGAAAAAGAATGGCGTATTTAATTTTTATAGAAGTACAGGTGTGATAGAAAAATCTACAACCTATGAAAATGATTTGCGCATTGGCATAACAAAAAATTATGATTCTTCTGGATTGTTAACTTCTGTTTTTCCTTACGAAAATGATATGCTGACAGGAGTGATAAAATACTATAACACCACTGGTGAAGTAGGAAAATGTGTGATGTATTATCAGGACGCTATTCTTGATTTATACGATCTGATCGGTTCCACTGCAATGATGATTGCATTGGGTGATGCAAGTGAGGAAGCATTTACAAAAGGATTTATTATGGAGGAATATTTCCGATATACCTATGGTGAAGAAAATGTACTCTACGGATTTGCAACAGGATTTTTGTCGCAATTATATTTTTTAAATGGCGATAAAGAAAATGGTTTACCCTGGACTTTAAAAACGTATGCAATTGATATAAAAGCTATCGGTACAAAAGATGAACCTACTGCGGATGGATGGCATTTATTCAGTTTAATTTTTTCTACTTACGGCGAATATGACCTTGCGTTGGAAGCTTCGCAAAAGGCAATTGATCGCAGCAGATTACATGGTGAACCTACAGCAACTACATTGGAATATTTAAACCGTATGGCTGGTTTGCAAATTACTATTGATAATTATGATGAGGGTTTTGCAGTGTATGATACCATCTTGAATATCTGCGACAATATGCCTGACTCCATGATGTATGATTGCACCAATTACGGATTGGAATATGCTTCTTATTTAAATGCAACTTTTAATTCTGAGCAAGCGCTTGCTACATTAAATAGAGTTGAAAAAATGGCTGCAGGAACAGGATTAGATTACAATGTGCTGTATGCAAAAGGAAAATCTAAAATTGATTTGAACAGGGTGGAAGATGGTCTTGCAGATTATAAAATTGTGTATGATAATTTCAGAATAGCACAATCGGATACTGTTTTGCATTTGGACGTAGTGCGTGATCTTGCAAACTATTATACAGGAACGGGAAATTATTCTGCTGCTGAAAAATTATATCTTGAATCAATTGCAGTATCAAAAAATTATTTGCAATCAGATAGTTCAGATTATTTTAACCGCATGATGGATATCGCAGATTTTTATGTAAGAGTAGGTAGATATCAGCAAGCAATTCCTCTCGCAGAGGATGTTACTATGTTTCGCACTCGTGAATTGCAAAACAATACAAATACTTTTTTTGATTTTCTAACTGGTGATTTATTGAAAAGTAATTTCAATGCGCAGCTTATGGCGATGGGTCGCATTTATGAGAGTGCGAATAAAATGGAATCGGCAGAAATATATTATAGACAAGCATTTGATTTTGCATTAGCAGAAGAAGGCGACAGCTCTTTCAATTATATAAATGCAACTGCCGCACTCGCAGGTGTTGCAATGGATCAGGAAAAATATTTGGAGTCGGAAGAATTATATGCTTCCGCTTTGGCATTAAGCGAAAAATATTTGGGTGATCTCAATATTAATTATCAAACATGGCGGGATAATGTTTCTGAATTATATATTCGAATGGAAAGATATGATGATGCGCTTGCAATTGCAGAAGAAGTGTTGGATTACAGGAAAAATAATTATAATGAAACTGATCCATTAGTACTCGCAAGTTATCGGCGCCTTGCAAGTATTTATGATGCATTAAATAAACCCGAACTGGCGAGAGATTTATATGTGCGGAATTTAGATTTACAATTGGAACAACTGAATACAAATTTTAGTGTGATGAATGCTGCAGAGCAAGAAGCATTTCTATCTACTTTCCGCTATCAATTTGATGTATTTAATGATTTTGTTTTTGCCCATTCTCAACTGCCGGGAATTGCAGGAGATATGTATAATTATCAATTGGCAAATCGTGCAATGTTATTGTATTCATCCACCAATGCACGTCGCAATTTTGAACAATCACCTGATGCGGAAATCAGAAATGTTTACACCGAATGGTTACATACAAAACAATATGTTGCGAAATTAGAATCGCAAACAGATGCCGATAAATCGTATGTGGATTCATTAAAGATTGCAGCAGATAATTATGAAAAACAATTAAATTTAAAAAGCGGTAGCAATATCAGTTATGTTGTAAATGAAAAATGGACAGATGTAAAAAAACAATTACAAGCAACAGATGCGGTAATCGAATTTTTACAGATATATAGTTATTCTGATAAGCAACATCAAGGTGAATGGTATGCGGCAATGATACTTACCGGAACTATGCAAGAGCCGGAGTTAGTAATGCTTTGCAGCGAGGATATTTTACTTCAAATAATCGCAAAAAGAAAAGATGAAACAGATGCAGCCTATGCATCTCGTTTATATGGTTTTCCTGAATATGATGAGGAAGAAGCTTATTATGATGGTCAACATTTATATCAATTACTTTGGCAACCATTACAAAAATATCTCACTGTAAATGGAAATATATATATCACTGTTTCCGGTGTAATAAATACAATTAATGTTGCTGCAATTCCAATTGCATTTAATACCTATGCAGGATTTAATTACAATATTTCGCAGATTGGAAATTCGGCTGATCTTGAAAAGATTAAAAAAGCAGATACATTTAAATCAGGTGAAATTGCAATGATTGGTGGTGTGGATTATATGTCGAGTGATGATAAATTATATGCTGCAATGCAATCTGAAAATACATTGCAGAATGCAAATGAATTACTTGTATTAAATGATAGCAGAAATGCAGTGAATACCCGTGGTGGTGAATGGAATTATTTACCCGGTACTTTACAAGAAGTGAAAAGTATAGATCTGTTATTGCAAACAAGTAAAAACAAAACAGAAATGTTTACCGGCAGCAAAGCATCGGAAGATATGTTTAAAAATTTTAGTGGCAACGCACCGGAGATAATGCATATTTCTACACATGGATTTTTTGTAGATCAATTACCCGGCAACGCAGTTTCCAATTCAGATGCAATGTATCGTTCGGGATTATTGCTTGCAGGTGGAAATCGCAGTTGGAAAGGAGAAAAATTGCCTGCGGATTTAAATGATGGTATTCTCACTGCAGCCGAAGTGAGTTATATGGATTTGAGTAAATGTCGTCTTGCCGTTTTATCTGCATGTGAAACAGGTTTGGGAACTGTGCGCAGTGATGAAGGTGTGTTCGGTTTACAACGTGCTTTTAAATTAGCCGGAGTTGAAAATATAGTGATGAGTTTGTGGAAAGTAAGTGATAAAGAAACTGCTTTGTTCATGGAATATTTTTATGGGAATTTATTGAAAGGAATGGAATTGAATTCTGCATTTCGCTTGGCACAACAAACAATGAGTAAGCGATATGGCCCTTACTATTGGTCAGCATTTATTCTGTTGCAATAATTTTTACAATATATTTATGGAATAATCCGATGGTTTGCATCAACCAACAGCCGTCGCATTTGATGGATATTATTTCACACTAAAACCAAACATTATGAATCATTTTAAAAACACAGCTTTAAAAAGTGTTGCAACACTTTTATGTATTCTTTCTCTCACATTTATTTCAGAAACAGCTTCAGCGCAAAGCGCCGATGATATGCCATTAAAACAAGCAGAGGTGATGCCCACTTTCAAAGGTGGTGATGATGCAATGATGAAATATCTTTCTGAATCAATTCAATACCCGGCAGATGCAAAAGAAAAAGGAGAGCAAGGAAAAGTGTATGTCGGTTTTGTAATTGATGAAAAGGGAAATGTTACAGATGCAGTTGTTAAGCGAGGTGTTTCGGCAACATTAAATGCAGAAGCATTACGTGTTGTAAATGCAATGCCGCAATGGACTCCAGGTGAACAAGATGGCAAGAAAGTGAAAGTGGAATATGTAGTACCTATTTATTTTAAATTGAAGTAATTGTTTTTCTGATTACAATTTTCTTGGTCAGAGTTAAAAAGGTTGAATCAATTTTACATTGTTTCAACCTTTTTATTTTATTCTCATCCAATCAATTTACCTTAAAAGTACAAGCTAAATAAAGTAAAATAAGATTCTTGCTATTTTACTTTAAGCTATCGAAAGTAAAATAGCCTAGATTTCATCATGTAGATTTATTATCTATTTTTAATGCTGAATAATGCAAATTAAAATAGAAATCCAACAAGCAAAAATTACAGATGCAAAAGCGATTGCATCTCTTTCTGATCAATTAGGATACACAAGTTCTGAAGCAGCAATCCAACAACGGCTGCATGTAATATTTCAGGATTCAAATCAATGTGTTTCTGCTGCAATTTATAATCAACAGTTAATCGGTTGGATTCATGGATTCATTGCTTTGAGAGTTGAATCTGATGCATTTGTTGAGATTGGCGGATTGGTGGTGAACGAACAATTCAGGCAACAAGGCGTTGGAAAATTGCTTGTAGAAAAAATATATAGTTGGTCGCTTAACAAACATTGTAATCATATACGGGTGCGCAGTAATGTGATGCGCAAAGAATCACATCTGTTTTATAAAAAATTAGGATTTAATGAATTAAAAGAACAAAAAGTATATGGTTTAGAATTGCTTAAAAATTCTTAATTTCAAACTCTACACAATTAAAAAATAAATACAACATAATGGATTTATCAAAATTAGAACCCGCAAATATCTGGAAGAATTTCGCTGCATTAAATGCCGTACCTCGGCCGAGTAAAAAAGAAGAAAAAGTAATTGCTTTTATTGAAGCATTCGGAAATAAACTCGGTTTGCCAACTACTAAAGATGCAGTTGGCAATGTGATAATAAAAAAACCTGCAACCAAGGGAATGGAAAATCGAAAGACTGTTGTTTTGCAAAGTCATTTGGATATGGTGCATCAAAAAAATGCAGATACAAAATTTGATTTCAATACGGAAGGAATTAAAATGTTGGTGCAGGATGATTGGGTGAAAGCAGATGGTACCACATTAGGTGCAGATAATGGAATTGGTGTAGCTGCAATCATGTCAATTTTAGAATCAGATTCTATTCCGCATCCACCCTTGGAAGCATTATTTACTATTGATGAAGAAACGGGTATGACAGGTGCACTTGAATTAAAAGGCGGATTATTAGATGCGGATATTTTATTAAATCTTGACACCGAAGATGATGATGAACTTACAATAGGATGTGCGGGTGGAGCGGATGTAACTGCAACTACAAAATACACTGAAATAAAAACACCTTCCACTGTTTCTTTTTATAAACTCAGTGTAAAGGGATTAAGCGGTGGACATAGCGGAATGGAAATTCATAAAGGGTTGGGCAATGCAAATAAAATTATGAATCGCTTGTTATTGTTTGCTGATAATAAATTCAACATTTATATAAATAGCATTGATGGTGGTGGCTTGCGCAATGCAATTCCACGAGAGAGCTTTGCAATAATTGGTGTAGAGAAAAATGATACTGTATCATTAGAAAAATTTATAGCTGAACAAACATCTATATTAAAAATTGAATATGCCTCAACCGATAAAGGATTACAAATTGAATTAGAAAAAGCGGATGCACCTGCTAAAGTAATGGAAGACGATTTTCAGAAAAAAATACTCCGTGCAATCTATGCATGTCCGAATGGAATTTATAGAATGAGTCCTGATATTCCTGATCTTGTGCAAACATCTAACAATGTAGCAAGAGTTGAAATTAAAAATGGCAATGCATCTATTCAATGCCTATGTCGGAGCTCAGTAAATTCTGAAAAAGAAGATGCCGCAATAGCAATTACAAGTGCATTTGAATTGGCGGATTGCACAGTTTCAACAGGGGGTTCTTATCCCGGTTGGCCACCTGCGCCACATTCGGAAATTGTTACTATCATGTCTGATTTATATACCGAATTATTTAAAGGTGATGCACATGTAAATGCATGTCATGCAGGATTAGAATGCGGAATCCTCGGCAGAAATTATCCCGATATGGATATGATTTCATTCGGCCCAAATATTCGTGGCGCACATTCACCGGATGAGCGAGTGCAAATTTCAAGCGTACAAAAATTTTGGAAATATTTATTAGAAACATTACAGAGGATTCCTGTAAAGAATTAAAAAGTAAACCGTTAAATGTTGTTATTAAATACATCTCTAAAATTGCGGAATAAATATTTTTATAAAAACAAATTGCAATGGAACCAAGAGCAACAATTTCAATTCAAACAATCGTAAATGCACCCATAGATAAAGTTTGGGAAAGCTGGACAACTCCACAACATATTATGCAATGGAATAATGCAGATGTATCCTGGCATACAACAGCAGCAGAAAATAATTTACATGTGGGCGGTGCATTTAAAAGCAGGATGGAAGCGAAAGACGGCAGTATGGGTTTTGATTTTGAAGGTGTGTATGAAGCAATTGAAAAAAATAAATTAATTCAATATGTACTTGGTGATGGCAGAAATGTGCGTATTGATTTTAAAGAAGTAGGAAACAGCACAGAAATAACAGAAGCCTTTGAAGCAGAAGATGAACATCCATTGGAATTTCAAAAATCTGGTTGGCAATCTATATTGGATAATTTTAAAAGTTACACGGAGGCATTATAACCGGATATTGCTTAAACCTATTTCCTGTTTTTTACTACTTTTATTATCCTATTAATTTTAAAGCTTTTTAAAAATTTTCAATTAGAGAAGCACATATTGTCTCAACAATTTTAAATCTTATGTGTTACTAATTATATCGAAAGTATTAAAATCGGGAATCAAAAATGATTACTATTTTTTACTTTAAAACCCACGAAGCACTTTAGAAATTAAGAATGTTTATATATCCTGAATTTTTTAATCAAGATATATTTTACATTATAAAAATATTAAACCAATGAAAAAAATAGTATTCTTAATAATGTGTGTTGGCCTCATAAGTTTGACAGCATGCAATAAAAAATCTGTTTCATATAAAAATGTACCTGATAAGGTTAAAGTACCATTCAAGGAAAGGTTCCCGGATGTAAAAAATGAAAAATGGGCAATGATTGACACTGGTATTTATGAAGCAGAGTTTAAATTAAATGATACAGAAATGTTTGTGGATTATAGAGAAAATGGTGAATGGATAGAAACAGAACAGAAAATAGAAAAATCGGAATTACCGCAATCAATTTCACTGGTAGTGGAAAATGAATTTGCTGCTTATAATGCAGAGGACTATCGCAAAGTGGACAACCAACAACATGGTGAATGTTATCAGGTGAAGTTGAAAAAAGATAGTGAGACAATAAGAATTTTGTTTAGTGAAAACGGTATGGTGTTGAATAAGAAAGTACTATAATCGTAATTTTCAAAACGATCTATAAATTCTGAAATAACGATTCGACAAATGGATAAAGTAAATTTAAAGACCACGTATTATTAATAAACATTTAAAAATTGAAATTATGACAACAAACAAAGAAGTAAGCGATATCCTAAACGATTTAATTCTGATCAATAATGATAGAATTGAGGGATATGAAAAAGCCATTAAAAACCTTGGTGATGGCAGTATTGATTTAAAGGCAACATTTAATCAAATGGTGGATCAAAGCCGTGGATTAAAACAAGATCTTGTTGCTGAAGTAGGTAAATTGGGAGGAGATGTGGCCGATGGCACAACTAATTCGGGTAAAATCTACAGAGCATGGATGGATGTTAAAGCCACCTTTACTGGCAACGATCGCCAGACCGCTTTAAATAATTGTGAGTTTGGAGAAGATGCTGCGCAAAAAGCTTATAACGAAGCTTTAAAAGATGAAGATCTTACCGATCACTCAGCCAGAAAGTTAGTATCTGATCAAAAAGATAAACTGAAAAGATCCCATGATATTATTAAAGGATTGAGAGATGTGCATAAAGCGCTTTCCTAAAATACGATTTTCAATATTTAAAAAGGTTGCTTTTTTTAAGCAACTTTTTTTTGTTTTGTATGGTAAATTGCTTTACCAATTATCCTCTGATTTTATTTTAAAAAAATGCTATAACCTAGATTAAAATTAAAACTCCTGTTTTTAGATGTATTATATTTTTCAGCATCTGCTAAGCCATAGTAGTAATCAAATGCAAAATAGATTTGACTTTTAGATAAGTTATAACTTAATCCTGCACCATTATATATTCCATAATCCCATCTATTTAATACACCATTATTATCTAAAGGCATTTTCATTCTTGCCGTTGGTAAATCTCCAAACAAATCATCTTGTTCTTCATAAGCAGCTACTAGAAATGAAGTACCAATTCCTACTTTGCCAAACAAGGCTATTTTATTTTTAAATAGTGGTAAACTTCCTTTAAATAAAATGGGTAATTCGGCATAATTCAAAAGATATTTTGTGTCAAACACCGGTATAAAAAAGCCGGGGACACAAGCAGCGCCACGACCTGTATAGCCTGGTTCTACTCCCACACTAAAATATGTATCGATGATATAGTATGTTGTTGCATGTATATTAAAACGGTTTACAGTAGTTTCTGCATTCTCCGGAAGAATTACATCCCCATAGTCTTCTTTTGCATTTGTATAACCTCCGTTAATTCCAATAGCAAACTGTGCGTACATTGGTATGCTGAAGCAAAATAGCAGAGTAATTAAAACTGCGCTTTTAATATTTATAGTTTCCATATTGTGAAATTTATTAACCAAATGTAAACTGAATTATTTTTATACACTATCTACTTACACAATTTAACATTAACCATTGATTTTTTAAATTGAAAATAAAAAAACTCATCACTCATCATTCATTTTTTCATTTACCATTTACCATTTATAAATTATAATTGCATTTTGCCTATTGCTAATTTTTTTTCACTCACCACTCATGATTTCATTTACCATTTACCTTTATAATTTACAATTGCATTTTGCCTAATGCTAATTGCTTATTGTTAATTTTTTTTCACTCACTACTCACTACTCACTACCTGATACCCACTACCCCTCACAATCCACCTGCTTTCATTTTCTCTGCATTTTCTGCTATTTGCAATGCATCCATTAATTCGTCAATATTGCCATTCATTACTTCGGGTAAATTATACATCGTGAAATTGATGCGATGATCAGTTACTCTTCCTTGCGGAAAATTATAAGTGCGAATTTTTGCTGAACGATCACCTGTGCTCACCAATGTTTTTCTGTGTTTGGAAATTATTGCCATGTGCTCATTATATGCTTTTTCATAAATGCGTGTACGCAGCACTTTTAATGCTTTGGCTTTGTTTTTCATCTGCGATCTTTCATCCTGACATTCCACTACAATACCTGTAGGAATATGTGTCATGCGAATTGCACTCTCTGTTTTGTTTACGTGCTGTCCACCTGCACCCGATGCACGAAAGGTATCAATCTTTACATCGTTCATATTAATATCTACATCCACTTCTTCAGCTTCCGGCAATACCGCAACTGTTGCTGCGGAAGTATGCACTCTTCCCTGACTTTCTGTTTCGGGAACACGCTGCACACGATGCACACCTGATTCATATTTCAGTTTGCCGTACACATCTTGTCCTTCCACTTCCATTACAATTTCTTTATAGCCGCCTTTCTCACTTTCATTCATGTTTATCACTTCTGTTTTCCATCCCTTCTTTTCAAAATAACGGCTATACATTTTATACAAATCTCCGGCAAAAATGCCTGCTTCATCACCTCCTGTTCCTGCACGAATTTCGAGAATAGCATTTTTCTCATCTTCCGCATCTTTCGGTACTAACAACAGTTTTATTTTTTCTTCCAATTGTTCTTTTTCATCTTCTAATAATACCAGTTCTTCTTTTGCCATTGCCCATAGTTCTGCATCTTTTTCTGTATTGATTAATAGCTTACAATTTTCTGCATTGCTCACCACCAATTGATATTTATCAAATGCCTGCACCACTGGACTCATGTCTTTATATTCTTTATTTAATTGTTTGAAACGCTTCATATCTTTTATCAACTCGGGGTCGCTGAGTTGTTCTTGAATAAGCATCCATTTTTCTTTAATCGCCTGAAGTTTCGCAATCAATTGCATAGCGTGAAGTTGTTTGTTTTACTATAAAATAAATAAGCTAATATTCAACAGAATACACTCCAATCTGCGAAGCAGTACGCAGAAATAATCTGTTGGGATGTATGCGAACTTGCAATACATCTGGTAAAGGAAGCGGATAATTTTTTCTGGACAATAACGTATTGTCAATCATCTGCATTTCGTTGTCTTGTAAAAACACAAAGTTGTTATTTACTACTTGAATATATCCAATAGTCTGAGTTCGTATTTCATTGTAAAAAGAACCGTATAAATCAAATAGCAACACACGATAATTTTTATCAAGCAGATACACACTTTGATTGTAATAAATAATTTGCGATGGAAGAACAACATCACTAAACAATGCATCAAATGCTTCACTTTCTAACACCTTATTTCCACGTTCATCTAATTTCACAAGCTTGCGACTCAATTGATCGTAAATCCAAAAGTAATTATCATCCGCTTGTGAGCAGACCACATAAGGGAGATAAGAATTTTTATCGGAAGTAGAAGTGAGGTTAATAATATTCATCGCCGAACAAGTATTATCCATAATTACTACTGTATAAAAATCAGGGAAAAATACAAGTACTCGCATCGGATTACTTGCATCAATATATGTGGGTTTGCCTAATCGTTTGTCGCTGAATGTATATTCAATTCCGGAATTGAATTCATATTTTATCACTTCATTTTTCCCATTGATATAATATAAATTTTGCAGATGGTCTGTTGTAAAATAACTACTTGTTAAATCGACAGAATACAATAAGCTATCCGTTGCAGAAACACTGAAGGAAATACATAAAAACAGTATGAAACAATTACTTTTCAAAATATAATAAACTTGCTTTTTCACCATCAAACACAAGGTAAGTGAAATGTGTTATCCAATCTCCTAAGTTATAAAAAGTACTGTTATTTTTTAGTGGCACTTCTAAAACAATATGTCGGTGACCAAAAATGAAATAATCAAAATGTTCTTTTTCTAAAATTTCTTTGGCATAAATAATCTGCCACTCTTTATCCTCACCTAAGTATGCAGCTTCTTCATTCTTATTTCTACTTCTTCCCGACCAATAACGAGCCATTGAAAAAGCAATTGTAGGATGCAGCAATCCAAATAATTGTTGATTAAATTTATTGCGAAATACTTTTTTAATAAACTTATAACCATGATCTCCGGGTCCGATTCCATCACCATGTCCAACAAAAAATTTCTTTCCTCCCCATTCAAATTGTATGGAATCATGATGTACTGGAATGCCAAGTTCTTGTTGAAAATATCCGAACATCCACATATCGTGATTGCCGATAAATACTTCTATTTCTATTCCACTATCCTGCAATTCGGCAAGTGTTCCCAATAATCTGACATGACCTTTTGGAGAAACATGTTTGTATTCAAACCAAAAATCAAAAATATCGCCGAGTAAATAAATTTTTGCAGCATCATGTTTTATGCTGTGAAGCCAACGCACAATTTTTTTTTCTCTTTCTAAACTTTGTGCATGATCGGGAATGCCGAGATGAAAGTCGGATGCGAAATAAATTTTTTTCATTCTCCTGTTTCTGTTACCCAATTATCAATCAGGAAAACATATACTGCCCTTGGACCGTGTGCACCCAACACCAAAGTTTTTTCAATATCTGCAGTGCGGCTTGGTCCTGTTGCAAGATTTACCATACTCGGCATACTGCCATCATATTTTTTTCGCACTAATGCAAATGCATCTGAAATATCAAGTACTAATTGATTGGTGCTGGCAATAACAATATTGTAAGGAGGAAATACAGGTAATGTGCGGCCTAATGCCAATCGGCTGGAAAACAATACACTTCCGGTGCGGGCAACTAACGCTTCGCAAGGTGTTAAACTCACTTCTGTTTGTATAATATTTTTATCAGTTTCGTAATCGGTAAATACATTGCGATCAAAAAGTGTAAGTAAAGATTTATCTACACAACTTATTTTTTTCCATCCTTTTTGCGCAATTAATTCTTTCAATGAATCCACACATTCTTTTTCTGTTTCGCAAAAAATAAATTCACCATTCACTTTTATTAACTCCTGAGCAAATTGAATTTCCAATGGTTCTTCACTTACCGGATATGCCGGATCCATAGGTTCATTCAACGAGAAGGGAGCCTTGGTAGGGGATAACAATGCCTTCCTGATATTGGTGAGCATTGCTTCTTTACTGGATATGTTGCGTGCCATCAGCACAAAGTTAGGGAAAAAGCATTGTTGTTATTGAGCTTTGCATTGTGTCTATCATGATAGTTTAAATTCATTATCAAAAATATCTTTTACCTTGTGTTGCAATTCAGTTAACACAAAAATTATTTGTTATGCCTTGGTATAATGATCTGCGTCCTATCAGTGATGATAAAAAGAAAAATTTTGCATTGGTTTTTCCTGAAATGACTTATATAGAAAAAATGCGCTGTATCGAAAATCTTTTAATATTAATTGAAGCATTAGATAAAGAGTTTCCAACTCGAAGAACTGAATCTAATTTAATTATTGGCACCTGGAATTTAAAGGAGTTTGGACATACTACTCAGCGACTGCCCGAGTCCTATTTTTATATTGCTGAAATAATTAATCGCTTTGATATAGTCGCTATTCAGGAAATAAAATCTACGTTGAAAGATCTGGAAATAATTATGCGACTACTCGGCAAAGATTGGGCGTATATGATTAATGATATTACAGAAGGCAGAGATGGCAATAGTGAAAGATCGGGATATATCTATAATAAAAAAAGAGTGCAGCTATCAGGATTGGCAGGCGAAATAATATTGTGGGATGACCTTACAAAAAACAGTGCAATTAAACAACTGAAACGCACTCCTTATATCACAGGATTTATAAGTGGATGGAAACAATTTGAAATCGTGAATTTGCATTTGCATCCGGGTGATGGTGAAGACGATAAAATATGGCGATTGGAAGAAGTGTCTTTATTGTTACAGGCAATTGCGCATAAAATAAAGAGCAAACATTTGTGGTCGGATAATATTATTATAACCGGCGATATGAATTTATATCATCCGATTGGAAATAATCTGAATGATAAACCAACAGTGGAATTATTTAGCAGCAATGGTTTTATTGAATTAGAATCGTTGATAGGAAAGGATACGAATGCAACGGGCACACAAATGTATGATCGTTTGTTTTTTTATATAAATAAATATTTTCATTTTGTAAAAAATACTGAACAACAGGATAGCGGTGGAGTTTTTAATTTCTTTAATCATATTTATAGAGAAGAGAGTTTTTCTAAATATGTTCTTGAAATGCAAAAGGTGTACGGAGGAAGTACAGATTTAACAGTAGCAGAGAATCAAAAAAAATATTTTAAAAACACATGGCGCAAAAATCAGATGTCGGATCATTATCCTGTGTGGGCAGAAATTGTAATTGATAATTCAAAAGAGTTTTTAAAAGAAAAGTTGGTGGAGTTTGGGGAGGGTTGAAAAAATTACACAGAGCAACACAGAGATATTACTGAGTTACACAGAGAAAAAATATATACTCCATGGTCCTTCGTGAAAAACTTCGTGATCCTCCGTGTAAATAAAAAAAATTACACAGAGCAACACAGAGATATCACTGAGTTAAACAGAGAAAAAATATATACTCCATGCGCCCCTACACAGAGATATCACTGAGTTAAACAGAGAAAAAATATATACTCCATGGTCCTCCGTGAAAAACTTCGTGATCCTCCGTGTAAATAAAAAAGAATTACACAGAGCAACACAGAGATAACACTGAGTTACACAAAGAAAAAATAACCTCCGTGGTCTCAAACACCCCCAGATAACCTCCGTGCTCCTCTGTGTAAAAAGTAAAAAATTAAACATAGGAATAACACAAAGAAATCATTGAGTATAACTGAGAAAAAATTTAATCTCCGTGGTTCTCCGAGTAAACCTCCGTGCTTCTCAGTGTAAAAAAACTTCGTGCTTCTCAGTGTAAAAACTCCGTAGTTCTACGTGTAATAAAAAATGTGAATTGTAATCCGGTTATCAAATCGGCTCTGTAATTTCCTGTAAACTTGGCGGTAAAATTTCTTCCGGTTTTAAATGTTCATTCACTGGTTTTAATTTTTTAGCAATAATAATTGCAACGAAAGTAAAAGCAATTGCAATGTATCCTACAATATTATAATAGCGCAAACTGCCATCGCCATTTTCAACAATTATTAATCCTGCCATGAGTGATGCCAATCCGGAACCTAATTGCACAATAGAAGAATTAATACTCATAAATCCACCACGTTGTTTGTTGGGAACTACACTGGTAATCATTGCCTGCATTGGCACCATTCTACCACTTACAAATACAAAGAAAATAGAAGTGGCAACTAATGCAAGTGCCAATGGTAATGGTGGCATATTGGTAATTACAAAAACAGGAATTAGAGTTAGTAAACAAAACAATGCGAATATTGGAAACTTGCCTTTGCGATCAGATAGTCTGCCGATAAGTGGTGCAGTAAAAATGGTTAATCCGCCACCGATTAGATAGATATAAGTAATTTCCTGTTCAGAGAATCCCACATTACTCACCATATATTTTGCAAGGAAAGGAATGATACTGAAATGCCCAAACATCATTATGATACTCAGCAATATAGCACGTTGTTGATTTTTGTCTGCAATAATATTTGTATATACATGAAAGAATTTTTTCTGCGTATAATTTTCCAAGTGCGACGCCATTGGCGGAATGAATTTCCAAACAAAAATTAAAACAATAAATGCTAATGCTCCAACTAAATAAAATGGCGCATGCCAGCTTGTAATGTTTGCAAGAAATAAACCGAAGGGAACACCCAAAACAGATGCTAAAGAAAATGCCGCAGTTAATGATCCCATTGCGGCACCCCGACGCTGAAATGGAAATGTATCGCCGATAATACTCAACACTTGTGCGCCTATTAATCCACCGAATAAACCGGCCATAACACGAGCAGCCATTAATGAAAAATAATCAGGTGCAATTGCACATCCCAAGGTGCCGATTATAAATCCGCTATATCCAAACAACAACACTTTTTTTCTATCAAAGCGATCAACAAAAAATGCCGCAATTAATCCTGAGAAGAATGCACTGAAGGTATAAGCTGAAACGAGCACAGCGAATTGTGCAGGAGATAAATCAAAGATGCGCATCAGTTGCGGACCGAGCGGCATCATAATCATAAAGTCTAATATATGTGTGAAGTTGATTGCCGCTAACAGGAATACGATGAGCCGCTCGTTTTTATTCATTGCGTAAAGTTGAAAGTAATTAACGGCTTATCAAACAGCGCAATTTAAAAATGGTTTGGGTTGATAAGTTGGATGGCATTATTCTTGTCCTTTGCGCAGAAAACAATTTTATATGAAAACATCTTTTTTACTTTCAATTATCACCCTTATTCTTGCTTCCTGCACATCCGATTTAATTCCTTATACACAAAGCCTTGCCAAAGATGCGCAGCTAAATGAGCAAATAAAAAAAATTCAGTTTTATGTTTCCAACGATATTATTTTATATCACTATCTGGATAATGCGACTGTGGATGTGGTAGGCGGTGAAATAAAAATTATTGATGGACGCAGAGCAGAAGAAGTAATTATTGAAAGTGGTACACCGGGTGTTGCAGTTGGAAGAGAGGGCAATCAGATAATGATAAGTTTTGATGCCGATGGTAGTTTTTTACGATTTGCACCTAACCCCGGTTATGGCGGTCAATATACTTTGATGGCAAAAGATTGGGATGGACGCAATGGAATTGTGCAATATGCAGGAAGTGATTTTTATACTTCTGAAGGTGCATCAGTTGCAACGCTTTTAATTAATCTGCAACAAATTGATGAAAGTGAAACTACTTCAAAAACTGTGGGTGGAAGAACGGTGGAATAATTGATTACTCTATATATTAAATTTCATTTTCTTAAAAAATATTATTCAGAAATCTGTCTGAAAAATATTTGAGATATCATTAATAAATTGCAGATCAAAAATGATATTATAATTTAAAGAGTTTTCTTGTGCCGATAATTTCATTTTCTTTATTTCTCAATATAACAGCGTAAGAACCTGATGAAAAATTTTCAACTTTAATTTCACTTTCAGGTTCTGAAATAATTGTTTTTAATACAATGCGCCCGGTAAAATCTATAATTTCCAAAACATAATTTTCAGCAGAATAATGTTTCAATATAAATACATCATTTACTGGATTCGGATAAATAGAAAAGCTAATTAATTGCGGAGAAAATATTTGTGTAACACCCACTGTATCTCCTGCGATAATACCTACGCCATTCTGCAACTCATAAGCAAAATCTTTAATAATAAAAACTCTTCCGCTGTCGGGTGCATCGCAGCGCATCCAGCCGTAATGTAATTGTTCTTCTTCATCTGTAAACCGAAAGCCAAGGTATTTATCGTGCACCTCGCCAGCCCAATAACCTATTTCGCTTTTAAACCATGAAGGTGTATAATTAATCCAATACTCTCTGCCACATAGAAACATTGCATCACCTTCTGCCATTGCTACACCTTCATCAATTAAACTTTCTTCATATAATTTGAATGCATAGCCATGAACTGCAACTGAGTTTGTAAATACATTTCCGGCAACTTCATTATAAGGAAAATTATTTGCTATAATTCCAGGGCCTCTTTGATAAATATAAATTGTTCCTGTTCCCAAATAATAATCCAATTGTCCCCAAGTTACTTCAAAATCATCCACACCATCTGCATTAATATCAAGATATTGAATATCACTAAATTTATCTACTACAATATCAGGTTCTATATCCTGATAGATAACTTGCCCTATCAATTTATTAACTCCCAGAAAACAAACAGCAGCCATACTATATTGGTGAAGTCGGCTCATAGCTTTATAAATTGAAGCGTAATTAAATCAGTGTGTGTAGTAAGTTTTATAGAATATGAACCTGAAGGTAAATTTGCTACATCAATTTCATTACCAATTAAAATGCCTTCTTTTATCTTATTGCCTAAGGTAGAATAAATTGTAAAAAGAGAAATGCATGTTTTCATATTGAAGAATTTAGAAACAAACATAAAATATAATTTTAAAAAGCGAAAATTATTTTATTTCTACCTCCGGATAAAAAGCTGCCCATGCAAACCAGTAAGCTATAAATCCATTCATCGGTTGAAGTCTGCTGCCTTTTGCAGGTCCACTAATACAAAAACCAAAAATATCAAATACATTTCCATCATTGTCTTCTATAATTCCGGGTAATTTATTTTTTGCAATTTTTGGAGAAATACTTTTTCCATTAATTGTATTTTCAAACACAACAATAAAATTATCATCAGTACTTCCAACAACAATTACTGGTTTGTCGGAAAGTGTATCCATTTTAATTTCCATTCCATTTTTAAAATCAGAAAATCTGTAAACAACAGCATCGTCATTTTCAAGAACACCATACACTCTTTCTTTAGGATGTAAGGTATCATTTTCAAATTCCGTAGGAAAAAAAACATCTGTATTTTCTCTATAATCATAATAGGGATATTCGCCATAGTCTCTTGTAAAACCCGTTTCAGTAGAAACAACTTTGCTATCCGGATATAATGCTTTCCATGTTTTCCAACTGGTTTCAATAACAGGATATGTTTTTGCTTTTTGTTTATACAATTCTCCGTTCACACATTTCTGTTCCATCTGACTCCAATGCGATCCTGTTTCTCTGTCGTATGGAATTACATTGCTATTATATAACAAACCTGAAACACCAAATTCAGTGAGCTTACCATTTATCATTCTGTCCCATGCCATACCCGAACCTGTGAGCGGACAATAATTAATACTAAAATCAATTGCAGCAATATTATCATTTACTATTTCATGCCAGTCTAAAATTGCATGCGGATAACAACGCACTTCATTACCCATTTTTAATCCGATTACCAAATCATCATCTTGAATAAAATCTACTTTATCTACACTAATAAATTTTGGATGATCTAAAGATTTAATACAATCATAACCACCGTTGCATCCTGATTCCATATACTCCAAATCAATAGACCAATCAGCATAGTATTTATATTCTTCAGGCTCTTCTTCCTGTTGTGATTGTGTTTGGTTTTTACAACCGGATACTATTATCGTCAGCAGACAAAATAGTGCGCTATACATATTTTTGTTTGAATACATTTGCTTCAAAGATAAAATGAAAGGAACAATGCAATACAATACAGAAATGATTAACCATTTGATTCGACACCGTCGCACAATTAAACCCGCAGCATTTAACAAAACAACTGTGTCGCCGGAAATAATTCAACAAATGTTGGAGAATGCACGATGGGCACCCACACATGCACTTACACAGCCATGGAGATTTGTGGTTTTAAGTGGAGAGGCATTACAAAAATTTGCAACACTGCGAGAACAATTATATAAAGAATCAACTCCGCCTGAAAAATTTAATGAGAATAAATTCAATAAATTATCTGAGCAAGTTTTGGATTCTAATTATGTTATTTTAATTGGTATGCATCGGCAGCCGACAGAAAAAATTCCGGAGTGGGAAGAAATTGCCGCTGTAAGTTGTGCAGTACAAAATATGCAGTTAACAGCCTTCGCTTATGGCGTTGCCACTTTTTGGAGTACAGGCGGTATGCTGAATCATGCGAGTATAAAAGATTTTATGGGACTTGATGAAAAAGACTTATGCATGGGATTGTTATATGTTGGAAATACTGATACTGAAATGCATGATGTTCCAAGGCATCCGATTGAAGATGTAGTGCAAATGCACAACAAATAATTTTTTCGTTTTACATTTGCAGTCCTGCTAAAACAGGAGGGCCTATAGCTCAGACGGTTAGAGCACCTGACTCATAATCAGGTGGTCCCTGGTTCGATCCCAGGTGGGCCCACTTCAATCCAAAAAAAAACACTTAAGATTTTCTCAAGTGTTTTTCTACTAAAATTTTTTCTATCAAAAATTACTCATCTGTTTTCGTGGACATTTCATCAAGACCTTCCTCAATCATTGAATAAAACTGATCGAGTTTTGGTAATATAACAATGCGTGTTCTGCGATTAAGACTTTTATTTTCCGGTGTATCGTTTTCAGCAACGGGTACATAGTAACTTCTTCCGGCGGCAGTCATACGTGCAGGGTTTACGTTATACTGTTCTTGCAAAATCCGAACTACTGCAGTTGCACGTAGTACACTCAAATCCCAGTTATCCTGAATACCCGGTTTACTAATAGGCACATCATCTGTATGGCCTTCCACCATAAATTCAAATTCCGGTTTATTGTTTACTACTGTTGCTACTTTACCTAATACTTCTTTGGCTTTATCGGTTACTTTATAACTTCCACTTTCAAACAATAATTTGTCGGAAATAGAAATAAATACCACACCTTTCTCCACATTGATTACAATATCTTCATCATTCATATTTCCCAAAACACCTTTCAGACTTGTAACTAAAGCAAGCGTTACAGAATCTTTTCTATTTACTGCATCCTGAAGGCGCATAATAGTTAAATCTTTTTCACGCATACTTTCCAAAGATTTTTCAAGATTCTCTGCTCCTTTGGTTGTTAGGGTGGTCATATTTCCAATTTGTATTATCAAATCCTGATTGGAGGACTTGAGATAAACTATCTGATCGTTCAATAAATTTATATTGCTCGACAATTGGGATTTTTCTGATAAACATGCATTCAGATCTGCAGTTGTCGAACTGAGTTGATCATTTGCGGCGATAAGTAATGTTTGTGTATCCCGATATTGAGTTTCCAAACCGCCATATTTCTTTTGAGAAACGCAGGAAGTTAGAATGATGCAACAACCGGAAATTATTAGGATATGCCTCTTCATAAAAATATATTTTGAAAGTTAAATAATAGTATGTTATTAAGAAAAATTTATTCGCAATGATAAAAACTTTTTTAGTAGTGATTAAATACAAACTGAATTTTGTTTTAATTGTTCAAAAATTCTATTCAATGTTAAGAGACACTATATTGCCGATTTACTTGTTTAATCCCTATTTTTACGCATTACCAAAAAAAATGCTATTCATAATGAAAAGATTTTTGATACCTATTTTGATTTGTGCCTTTGCAACACCACTTGTGGCACAAGAGATTGATGCGAGTAATCGTCCGGATATTGATCGTGATCGTTTAGTTTTTAATATCCATTGGGATGGTTGGCTCAATCACGCTGATTCATTAAAAATAAATGCATTTTCCAGCGGTATAGGATTTCACTTTTTTTATGATATTCCTCTAGATAAAAATAATCAGTTCAGCTTTGCTCCAGGCGTAGGTTATTCAACTTCTAATTATTATAACAATGCATTATTTGTAGAAGATAGTACCGATGTGGTGCAAGTGAGTATAATAGATGAATTTGTAAATGTGAAGAAAAATAAAATTGCATTAGGATTGTTGGAAGTGCCTATCGAATTCCGTTATCGTTCCTTGCCGGATAGTAAAGGCAATAGTTTTAAAATTGCTGCCGGATTTAAAGGCGGTTGGCAGTTTACAAACAAAACAAAATATGTGGGAGATGATATTATTTTTAATGGACCAACAGATGTTAAAGTAAAAATTTTCCGCTATGAAGCACTTAATATGTTTAGATATGGACCTACATTGAGAATTGGTTATGGTGCTGTAAATATTCAGGCATTTTATGGATTAAGTGAATTATTTAATGAGGGCGAAGGACCAACCGGTTTCCCAATGGAAATTGGTGTTTCTTTTAATCCATTCTAATTTTTAAAATAAAATATACGAATCCCTTCACAAGAAATTGGCGAAGGGATTTTTATTTTAGCAAATTGTTTTTCAAGTATGGAAAATTTATCAGCAAAAGATTTTGTACAAAATATTATTTCAGGGAATAAATCTGTGTTAGCTCGTGCAATTACGCTGATAGAAAGTCATTCATCAAAACATCAATTATTAGCCGAAGAAATTCTAACTGGTTGTTTACCACATGCGGGTAATTCTTTGCGCATTGGAATTACCGGTGTGCCCGGTGCGGGTAAAAGCACATTTATTGAAGCATTGGGAAATATTATTTTACAACAAGATAAACGCATTGCTGTATTGGCGATAGATCCGAGCAGTCAAAAAAGTAAAGGCAGTATTTTGGGTGATAAAACAAGGATGGAAAAATTATCTGCACATCCTGATGTATTTATTCGTCCAACGCCTTCGGGTATAACACAAGGAGGTGTTGCAGCAAAAACCAGAGAAACAATTCTGTTGCTGGAAGCGGCAGGTTATAATGTGATATTAGTGGAAACTGTTGGTGTTGGTCAGAGTGAAGTGGCTGTGCATTCCATGACAGATTTTTTTTTATTGCTGATGATTTCAGGAGCAGGTGATGAATTGCAGGGAATTAAAAGAGGTATTATGGAAATGGCAGATTTGGTTGCTATAAATAAAGCTGATGGAAAAAATTTGCAAAATGCCGAATTAAGCAGAATGGATATGAAACGTGCTTTGCATTTATTTTCTGCAAGTGAGTCAGGATGGATTCCAAAAGTTACTACTTGTTCTGCTTTGGAAAATACAGGTATTGAAACAATATGGAATTTGATTCAGGAATTTGAAACAATTACCAAGACCAACGGATATTTTAATAATAATAGAAAACAACAACGCATAGAGTGGTTTAATGCTACATTGCAAAATGAAATTGTGCTTTCATTATTAGCAAATACAAAAAATTTACAATTGAAAGAAAATTATTTATCTGCTATTAATGACGGAACATCTGTGCCATCCATAGCTGCACGAAGGCTCTCAACTATTTTGTTGAAATCCGGTTTATAAATATCAGCACTATTAAGATGAGTAAAGTCACTAGTTTTTTTAAATAATTATTTAATCTTTGAATCGTAATCAAATTAAAAAGGGCATATTATGAAATTTGAAAACAATCTTAAATTCGATGAAATCATTATGCGCTATGGCATTATGATAGTATTGGGAATTATTGCGGGAGCAACAAGACAATTTTGGATAATGATACCTATGATGTATATATTCATGGAATCAATTTTAGGTTGGTCTCCCATTAAACAAAGGTTTACTAAAAAGAGGACATAAGCTTATTTCAAACCTAAAAAGTTTGAGCAACGAAACCAATTACGGTTGTCTTTCTTTGAGTATGCCTGATCCCGCTCCTGTTAGGGAGCGGGATTCTTTTTTTAAATGTTTGCAGTATTACATTTGAAAAAAATCTACTATGGATATTTCGTATATAATAAATTCTTTGGGAGAAGAACGCAGTAATTATTTTAATGCAGTAACTCCACCAATTGTGCAAACCAGCAATTTCGCATTTCCGACAGTTGAGGATTTGCGCAATGCAATGCAACAGGAAATGACTTCGCATTTATATACTAGAGGAAATAATCCGACAGTAGAAATTGTAAGAAAAAAAATTGCCGCATTGGAACAAACGGAAGATGCATTATTATTTTCCAGCGGAGTAGCTGCTGTTGCGGCTGCTGTTATGCATGTGGTAAAGCAAGGCGATCATGTGGTTTGTGTAAGAAATCCATATAGTTGGACAAAGTATTTATTAGATGAAATATTAGTGCGATTTGGAATTACAATAACGTATGTGGATGGCAGAGAAACAAAAAATTTTGAACATGCAATTCAAAAAAATACCACACTTATTTTTTTAGAAAGTCCCAATACTTTTCTTTTGGAATTGCAAGATATAAAAGCAGTAACATCACTTGCAAAAGCAAAAAAGATCAGAACTATAATTGACAATAGTTATACAACACCATTATTTCAAAATCCACATGTATTAGGAGTAGATATTGTGATGCATACAGCCACAAAATATCTTGCAGGTCATAGTGATGTAGTGGCAGGAGTTTTATGTGCTGATAAAGAAACTATTGCTGCAATATTTAAAAATGAATTTATGTGTTTTGGTGCCATTCCTTCACCACATGATGCCTGGTTATTATTACGAGGATTGCGCACACTTGAATTGCGTTTAGAAAGGAGTGCTGCCAATGCGAAAGCCTTAACGCATTATCTTGCACAACATCCTAAAGTTGAAAAAATAATTTATCCGCATCATCCATCGCATGACCAACATACACTTGCTTTGCAACAAATGAAAAACAGCAGCGGATTATTTTCTATGTTATTAAAAACAAATGATCAGCAAAAAATAGAATTGTTTTGTAATGCATTAAAGCGATTTCTGTTAGCAGTTTCCTGGGGTGGTCATGAATCGTTAGTGTTTCCTGCATGTGCTTCTGCTCATACACAGTATCCTATAAATTTTATCAGATTTTATACAGGCATTGAACAAACAGATGTATTGTTGCAGGATGTGGAAGAGGCCTTGCGTTTAATTTAATTGTTCAATAATTTTTGGGAGAAAAATAATAATTCCAATAACTGCAGATGTAATTGCTGCCACTAATACTGCACCAGCGGCAATATCTTTTATTTTTCCGATATCCGGATGTTGCTCCTTATAAATAAAATCTGCAAGACATTCAATACTTTCATTCACTGCCTCTGCAAAAAATACGAACCCAATACATAGAATTATTAACAACCATTCAATCGTACTTACACAAAAATACCATGCTGCAATAATTGTAATGCATGCAGCGAAACTATGAAAAATGGCGTGTTCTGCTGAACTTAAAAATACCAACAATCCTTTAGCGGCATCACTAAATCTTTTTTGTTCTTTGCGAATAAATTTCTTCATATGATTGTGAAATTATACTGGTCTTTTTACTTTCTTAAAAGTATAAAAACCAATTATACCCAAATGATTGCTTGATGTATTTCCGGTGGTTGCAAAACCGGGACAAAATAATTCAGGTGAGTGAAAAATATAATCAATTGGAATTTTTACAAAAACAGATTGCGCAGGAAATGTGCCACTCAAATCTTTTCTGCTATCAAGTAAATCCGTTGATTTAAGAAACTCCGTAATTTGCGTACTCCAGGGCACAGCATTCATATCGCCCATTACCACCAATGCAGAGTCAATTGAATTACTATATTCTGCAATTAATTTAAATTGTTTTATCTGATTTGTATATCCCTTTTCACTTGTTGGTGTTGAAGTGGTTGCAGAAATAAAATGTACCTGACGGTTTTTAATGTTAACCACTCCATATAATATCGGAAAATCACGTTGAATAATTACTTCACTTTCTTTAATAGGATATTTAGAATAAACCGCCATACCAAATCCGGGAATACTTAAATCGGAAATGGAATAGGGATAAGTTTCTTTCAGTATTAAATCTATTGAATCAAGAGTAATGGTTTTTATTTCCTGAAAAGAAATAAAATCCGCATTCGTTTCCAATGCATTTCTTGTAACAGCTCCAATACGTTTATTATTTTCTTTTACATTAAAGTGGGCCACACTAAAATCTGATTTCACTTCTTCAATTTTTCTGAGTTCCTGTTTAGTGTTTGCCATTGGCGCCTGCCCCGGTTTGAAGTAAGGCCATACACCGGGAGCTAATATTAAAAGTGCAATTGCGCAGCAAGTAGATAGTATTTTTTTACCCCGAATAAAAAAGAATACTGTTACAATTGTAAGACCTACTGCATAAGGAATGCGTAATGCATCTAAGGCCCCTGCGATAAAATTGGGTTGCAAAACCAGTAGAATAGAAAACAATATTATAAATACACCAATGAATGCATACCATTTATTAAGATATAGCCACTTGAAGTAAGCCTTTATTTTTTCCTTATTGGTCACAAATAGATTGATTAAAAATTGTGAATTTAAAAAATGCAAATATCACAGAGCCGACTAAAATAAACAGACGATTTATTACAAACCGATTTATTGATAACTTTAGCGCCTCATAAAACATAATTACAACAATCATAAATAAAAAACATGAAAAGTCTCTATTTAACACTACTTTTTTTAGCAGCTATAAGTTTAGCGCAAGCACAAGTTCAATGCGATAATGATTCAACAGGAAATATTCCACTTACTGATTTAGGTGCGGGTACTTATCTTGGAGAGCAGGGTGGATTATATCCCGGTGGACAAAATACAATGCCTTCCTCTCATTTAAAGGCGGGTAGAAAAATGGCAAGATCAATTGTCCCTTTAGATTCTTTAGGTAATGAAGATTGGGTAAATGGTAAAGTACTTTTTATTGGAATGGGTGCATCCACAGCTGGTAATACATGGAATCATTTTATGGAAATTTTTGATACGCTTTCTAATGTAAACCCCTATTTAACATTAAATAATGCATGTCTTGGCGCTAAGGGAATTGAAATGATGATTGATACTACTTATAATAACTGGTATTGGGATGATGAGATTATTCCTAAACTGGCAAGTAAAAATTCTTCGCAGGCACAAGTGCAGGTGGTTTGGATTAAGACAGCTTCTAAGGTGGATACCATTATGGAATTCCCTCTTCATCCATCAGCTATTGCAGATAAGTATGAAATACTGATGGGAGTTCTGCAAGCAAAATTTCCAAATTTGAAATTGGTTTTTATTACGAGTTCTGTTTATGGTGGATATGCAGATCCTATCAAAACATTTTATGATGTGGTTTCTGAACCGGGATCTTACTGGAATGGCTTCGGTGTAAAATGGGCTATTGAAAGACAAATTCTTGGTGATCCGGATTTGAAATATAAAGGTGGTAGTAAAAAAGCACCTTTCATGGGTTGGGGACCTTATGTTTGGGCAGATGGAGTTAACCCAAGTTCTAAAGGATTATATTGGAATTGCGAAGAGGATTTTGCTGACGATGGTGGTGGATACCATCTTACAAATGGGGGTAAGAATAAAGAATCTAACTTGCTAAGAGACTGGGCGCTGACAGATCCAATTGCTAAGATATTTTTTGTGGATGGTCCGAAATGGAATCCGGTTTTACGTGAAGGTTCAAATGCATCTCAATCTTCAATTGCGAATAACAATATTTTACAACAAGGTCTGGAGATATATCCTTCTCCTAATCATGGAAATTTCTATTTACAGTTTGCACTTCCTGTAGATGGATATAGTCAATTAAGTATTGTAAATAATTTGAATCAAACTGTTTGGGAAAAAAGAATTGATAATGCAATTGCAAGTAATGGTATTGCTATTGACATTAGCGGTATGCCAACGGGTTTATATGTTGCTGTTGTAACTATTAACGGACAATTATTTTCTACGAAGTTCTTACTGAACTAACGCACTTCGATTTTAGAGTTTAAAAGAAGAGGCTGTATCTCATTTGATATAGCCTCTTTTTTTTAAAGATGTGTCCATCCTTGTGCTGTGATTTTATGTTGAGATCCACCTTTGGTTTCAAGAATACATCCATTTTCCAAATCAACAATTTTTCCAATTATAGTTATTGCAGGATTCTCCATTATTTTATTTAAATCTTTAGTTGGAATGGTAAATAACAATTCATAATCTTCACCGCCACTCATAGCACACATCGTCGGATCTAAATTGAAATTTAAAGCACTATTATATGTTTCTTCCAGTATTGGAAGTTTAGATTCATAAATATGCGCACCACATTTTGACTGTTTGCAAATATGCAGTAGGTCGGATGATAAACCGTCAGAAACATCAATCATTGCATTGGGAATTATATTTTCTTTTTCAAAAAAATCAATAATGTTTTTACGTGCAGTGGGCTTTAAAAACTTTCCAATAATATGGCTTTTATTTTCTAAGTCAGGTTGCACTGCCGGACTTTCCAAATATATTTGTTTCTCACGTTCTAACATTTGCAATCCTACATAAGAAGCACCGAGATCACCACTTACACATATGATGTCACCAGTTTTTGCACCGCTGCGATAACTTAATTTTTCTTCTGTTATTTCGCCAATTGCAGTTACACTTATTACAAGGCCGGATAAAGAAGATGATGTATCACCACCCACTAAATCCACTCCATGTTCATCGCATGCAAAATAAATTCCCTCATATAATTCCTCAAGTGATTCCACTGAAAAGCGATTCGAAACAGCAATGGAAACAGTAACTTGTTTTGGTCGTGCATTCATTGCATACACATCACTTAAATTCACAATTATACTTTTATATCCAAGATGTTTTAATGGCGTATAAGCCAAATCAAAATGTACATTTTCAATTAATAAATCTGTTGTAACAACAGTAAGATTTCCGCTATTATCAATCACTGCAGCATCATCTCCAACACCGCAAACTGTAAATGCACTTTTTAATTCAATGTTTTTTGTAAGGTGTTCAATCAGCCCAAATTCTCCCAGGCTGCTGATTTCTGTACGCTTCGTTATATCATTCATATTAACATCAAAGTAAAATCATTTATTTTTAAGGATAAAACAATACAGAAAAATGAGCGAAAATCTAACTATACTATCTCCACTTGAAATTTTTAGCAAATGGGAAAAAGAAAAAGCGGATGCTATTTATATGCGACAACCAATTGATGGTGAATGGAAAAATTATACATGGAAACAATGTGGTGATGAAGTGCGTCGAATGGCAACTTATCTCATTTCTTTACAATTGGAACCGGGCAGTAGAATTGCAATCCTTTCAAAAAATTGTGTGCATTGGATTTTAAGTGATCTTGCAATATGGATGGCAGGACATGTATCCGTTCCTATTTATCCAAATATTACGCATGTTACCTTAAATCAAATATTAGTACACAGCGAAAGTAAATTAGTATTTGTAGGAAAATTAGATGATTGGAAGCATCTTAAACCCGGCATTCCGAATGATATGAAATGCATTGCATATCCTTTTTACGGAATTACTGAATATCCGAACTGGGATGATATCATTAAAAATGTAGAACCTTATACTGGTGGTGAAAAACGCAGCATTGAAGATTTGGCAACCATCATGTACACCTCCGGAACTACAGGTACACCAAAAGGAGTGATGCATTCTTTTTACAATTTTGCTTTTGCAGTAACTTATGCATTGCCGGAAATTAATACTGGCAAGAACGAGAAATTTTTTAGCTATTTACCCATGTGTCATATTGCTGAAAGATTATTGATTGAGATGGGAGCGTTATATTCCGGTGGTATGGTTTCATTCGCAGAAACATTGGAATCTTTCCCAAAAAATCTTGCAGATACTCAGCCAACAATTTTTTTAGCAGTGCCGAGAATCTGGGCAAAATTTCAGGAAAAAATTCTAGAAAAATTGCCACAAAAAAAGTTGGACTTGTTTTTAAAAATTCCAATTGTAAACGGATTAGTAAAAAAGAAAATAAAAACAAATCTCGGATTAACTCATGCTACAAATATATTTTCCGGAGCAGCTCCAATTTCCAAAGAATTAATTAGATGGTTTTCAACTATTGGTATTCAAATTCAGCAAGCATATGCAATGACGGAAGATGCATGCTACTCCCATGTGAATGTAAAAGAAAGAGATAAGCCCGGATCAGTTGGTCAGAGTTTACCAAAGGTAGATGTACGTATTAGTGAAGAAGGAGAGATACAAATAAAACATCCTGCGATGATGCTGGGATATTATAAAGAACCGGAATTAACGAAAGAAGTATTTACTGAAGACGGATATTTTAAAACCGGTGATAAAGGTGAAAGAGATGCAAACAGATTTCTAACTATCACAGGAAGAGTAAAAGATTTATTTAAAACCAGTAAAGGAAAATATGTTGCGCCCGGACCGATTGAAATGCACTTAATGGATGATGCAGATATTGAACAAGCATGTGTAGTTGGATTAGGATTGCCTCAGCCAATTGCTTTAATAGTGCTTTCGGAAGCGGGACGAAATAAAGCAGAGCGTGATTTAGAAAATGGGCTAAGGCAAATCATTTTTAAAATAAATGAAACTTTAGACTCCTTTGAAAAACTGAAAAAAGCAATTATTGTAAAAGATGAATGGACAATTGAAAACGGGTTTATGACACCCACAATGAAAATTAAACGCAATGAAATTGAAAAAAAATACACTTCGCAATATGAGGATTGGTATAATTCAAATGAGGATATTATTTGGGAGCATAAAACATAAATTTGATTTTATTATTTGAATGAAATTGGAGAATACAAATGGAATTAATTATCACTATTTGGGTTCTCAATGCAGATTTAATTATGTTTTATAATCGGTACTAATTTGCGCATACTGGGTTCTCCATTTAATAAAATTTCAAACAAATAATTGCCATCCTGAATATAGTTTGGAATATTGTATGTAATCGAATGAGATCCGGCATTGAGTTTTAAATGGTTTTCTATAACTTGAATGCGTTTGCCTTGTAAATCATATATACTTATTTTGATTTCACTTTCTTTTTCAAGTGGAAAATTAATTGTTACAAAATTATTAGCTGGCACAGGATAAAAAGAAAAATCTTGAAAAGTACTTTCGGTTGCAACATACGTATTCAAGTTATCATATCTTATGCATATCGGTTTCCATCCATCCCACGTGGATCGCATTCCTGCTATTACAACTTTATCGTCTGGCTGGATCAAGATGTCTAATGGCCAAATATCATAAGATAAATTTAAAACAGAATGGGCATCTTCACTAAAAGTTGAATCGGCAACTCCATGCATTGAAATTTTAGCTAAATCAATTACAAGATGATCATTATCGGAAGCATAATCACTATCATGATAACCCACGGTAAAAATATTTCCATTTGAATCTGAAGCTGCATTTTCGGAATTTATGTGGGTTAGAAAGTCACCAGGGATTTCGGATTTCCCCTCCTCTCCAAAATCAGTATATAAATTTCCATCAGGTAAAAATTTATATACCGTAGGTCCATGATTAGAATCCCCTCCAATAAAAATAGTATCAAATTCATTTACCCATAAACTATGAGAGTAACCACCCCAAGGTCCCGTAATGCTTATTTCAAAAGAATTATCATAATCACCATTGGAATTGAAACGTTTGGCGTGAATTCCACCATCACATACTATTATTTTTCCATCACTTTGTAATGCTATAAAGTTGCCACGATCTAATATGTCTGACTCGAGTATTCCAATATCATTAAATGTAGAATCCAATGTGCCGTTTGGTAAAAATCGCACCAGTATTAAATGTCTAAATACTAAATCAGAAGAACCAAAATAACTATAACCACTTACTAAAATTTTCTCGTCAGGTTGGATTAAAATGTCACGTGGATAATCAGTAAGTCCTTCATTATCAAAAATAAAATATCCGACGTTATTAAATGTAGAATCTATTAAGCCATTGTCAAGTAATCTAAGTATGCAAAAATCAACACCAGATATGGGAGATGATGTTCCAGCAACAAGCATAATTTTGTTGTCGTCCTGAATTTCCATCCTGATTTTATGAGAAAATGTAATTGAATCATTCAAGAGGATTTCCTGCACACCGTCAATACCAAATTCAGGATCATAACTTCCATCAATCAATAGTCGAACAACGAATGCCTTATTATCTGAACAAAATGCAAAATAAATTTTATCATCTTTAAATGATAAACTCATTCCATCTGTATTGATTGCACTCTCTTCAAATTCCACTATTCCTTCATCACCAAATGTATTATCTAAGGTTTCGGATTGTGCTACGCTAGTCTGGCTGTGTAACAATACAATAATAAATGTGATTAGCGAGTAGAAATATTTTTTCATAACAGAGTTTTCTTATTATGTAGAATTAATATCCGAAGTTATTCAGTTGTTTTATTTTTTATCCATACATAATTCAACTAAAACTCCATTCGTAGTTTTTGGATGTAAAAAACAAATCAGTTTTCCATCAGCACCATCCAATGGTTCTTTATTCAGCAATTGAAATCCTTCCTCTTCCATGCGTTTCATTTCAGCATGAATATCATCCACAGCAAATGCGATATGGTGAATTCCCTCTCCTCTTTTTTCAATGAATTTACTAATGGCACTCGAAGCATTTGTAGCTTCCAATAATTCAATTTTTGTTTCTCCAATCATGAAGAATGAAGTACTTACATTTTCTCTTTCTACACTCTCCACTTTATAATGTTCTTTACCAAGAAGTTTGGCAAATAACGCATTCGAATTTTTTAAATCCTTCACTGCAATTCCAAGGTGTTCTATTTTTCTCATATTCTAAAATTTAAAAACGCACACATCTTAATCAATCTAATAATTATTTGTTTTCTAAAAATAGAACTTTTATAATAGCTTTGTGTTTTAGAATTTGTCTAAATAGTTAAATTGAATATGCTTAAACTACCTATATACCTTGATAACAGCGCCACTACTCCGATGGATCCACGGGTGCTGGAAACGATGATTCCTTACTTCACAGAAAACTTTGGCAATTCAGCCAGTCGCAATCATCCTTTTGGATGGACAGCAGAAGATGCAGTGGATAAGGCAAGAGAACAAGTGGCAAAACTTATAAATGCTACTGCTAAAGAAATAATATTTACATCAGGTGCAACAGAAGCTGATAATCTTGCACTGAAAGGTGTATTTGAAATGTATTCCAGAAAAGGTAATCATATCATTACTGTAACCACTGAACACAAAGCAGTGCTTGATAGCTGCAAACAAATTGAGAAAAAAGGTGGCGTAATTACTTATCTGCAAACAGATAGCGAAGGCAATATTGATTTACAGGAATTAGAAAATGCGATTACCGATAAAACCATTCTTGTTGCGATAATGTATGCTAACAATGAAATGGGAACAATTGCTCCGATAAAAAAAATAGCTGAAATTGTACATCGTAAAGGCGCTTTACTTTTTACGGATGCTACTCAGGCAGTGGGTAAAATTTCTGTGGATGTAGAACGTGATGGAATTGATTTGATGTCGTTTACTGCACACAAAATGTATGGTCCTAAAGGTGTGGGAGCATTATATGTACGTAGAAAAAATCCTCGTGTAAAAGTAACTGCTCAAATGGATGGCGGCGGACATGAACGTGGAATGCGTTCGGGTACTTTAAATGTTCCCGGCATTGTTGGATTTGGAAAAGCTGCAGAGTTGGCGATGAATGAAATGGATCAGGATGCAGAACGCTTATCTAAATTGAGAGATAAATTAGAAAAGGCATTGATGTCTCTTGAAGAATCCTATTTGAATGGAAATAAAGAAAGCCGTTTACCACAGTTATCCAATATCTCTTTTAAATATGTAGAAGGAGAAGGATTGATGATGGCTTTCAATCAAAATATTGCAGTGTCCTCCGGATCGGCTTGTACTTCAGCATCCTTAGAACCAAGTTATGTATTAAAAGCATTGGGATTAGGTGATGATTTGGCGCATTCATCAATACGGTTTAGTCTTGGTCGCTTTAGTACTGAAGAACAAATTGATTATACAATTGAAAAAGTTTCTACTGCGGTACTCAAGCTGCGTGAAATGAGTCCTCTGTGGGAAATGTTTAAAGAAGGAATTGACTTAAACAGCATTGAATGGGCTGCACATTAATTGAACAAATAAATTATAAAAGAACTTAAATAAGATATTATGGCATACTCAAAGAAAGTACTCGATCATTATGAAAACCCACAAAATGTGGGAACACTTGACATTAAATCCGAAAAAGTAGGAACCGGTTTAGTGGGGGCTCCTGAATGCGGCGATGTGATGCGTCTGCAAATAGAAGTGGATCCTGATTCACTGCTTATTACCGATGCAAAGTTTAAAACCTTTGGTTGTGGTTCTGCAATTGCTTCTTCAAGTTTGGCTACGGAATGGCTTAAAGGCAAATCCATTGACGAAGCTCTAACAATTGACAACATGGATATTGTAGAAGAACTCGCATTACCTCCTGTAAAGATTCACTGTTCTGTTTTAGCAGAAGATGCAATCAAAGCAGCGATTAATGATTACAGAAAGAAAAATGGAATGCCCGAATTAAAATTGGATGAAAAAATAGTACACTAATGATCTTTATCAGCGAAAAAGCGAAAGAGAAAGTTACTCACCTGATGAGTGAAGCCGGGGTAGGAGATGATTTTTTTATCCGGGTTTCAGTAGTTGGTGGTGGATGCAGTGGGTTATCCTATAAAATGGATTTTGATAATGAAAGCCGTGCAAACGATCAGGTATTTGAAGACAGAGGGCTCAAATTAGTTACAGATTTAAAAAGTTTTCTATATTTATGTGATACTACGCTGGAATACTCCGACGGGTTAAATGGCAAAGGATTTCATTTCAGTAATCCAAATGCTTCCCGGACTTGTGGTTGCGGCGAAAGTTTTGCGGTTTAAATCAAACTTCTGTTCATACTAGTGGGCCCTCTTGCAAGAAATTGTGGAGGGTTCTTTCATTTAATACATCTTGTATTCTTAATTCCTTAATTATTACTCTTAAATAAAAAATTTTATGCGCAACGTCCAATATGTTTTTCAAGCCGATACAATTAAACTTGGTAAATCAGATGTTTTACAAGCATTGCCAATTAAAAGTGTGGAGCAAGTAAGTCCATTTTTATTATTACATCATTTTAAAAAATTAAACATTCCTGCGGGTGAAGTGGACTTTGCTGTTTCACCACACCCGCATCGTGGTTTTGAACCGATAACATTTTTATTTGAAGGTGAATTGCATCATCGGGATTCCAGAGGCAATGAAGGATTTTTAAAATCCGGAGATGTGCAATGGATGACTGCAGGTATGGGTATCGTTCATAGCGAAGAAGCTACCAAAGAATTTATTGAAAGTGGTGGCAATTTGCAGCTTGTACAACTGTGGGTCAATTTGCCGAAAAAAAATAAAATGGCGACACCAAATTATCAGGATATTAAATCAGAAACAATTCCGGTTTATATCAGTGATGATGAGGATTTAAAAATAAGAGTGATTGCAGGAGAGTGGAATGAATTGAAAGGAGTTGCAAAAACCTTTACTCCCGTGAATGCTTTACATGTGATTTTGAATAAGGATAAGTATGACGAAATTAAAATGCCGGCAGGACATAATTTAATGCTCTATGTATTAAATGGATTTGTGGAGATAAATGGTAAGCATCATGCAAAAGAAGGATTCATTGCCATCTTTGAAAATGAAGGTGAATTTATTTCTGTAAAAGGATTAGAAAACAGTGATTTTCTGTTATTGAGTGGTACTCCTATTGATGAACCTGTTGCAAGCTATGGACCTTTTGTTATGAATAATCAAACAGAATTAATGGAAGCGGTGCGTGATTATCAGGCAGGGAAAATGGGGATATTAACCTATTAAAAAAGCAATCTGAATTAACAGATTGCTTTTTTTTAATTAGTCCATTGAGTAATCAGGTTATTTTATGATCCCTATATTTAAATTGATTTACAAGTAGTGGTAATAGTAGTGGAATCATTCACAGTTATATCTTCCCAATCATCACAAGTGGGATCGTTTCCAGCATTATGATATACATTTTTTTCTGAACTGATTACATTGCCGTTATCATTACGAGTTTCTTTTGTAGTGCATTCGCAAGTTGCATTTTTAGCACATGAAGAAACTCCAAAAGCCATAGCAAAAAGTATAAGTAATAAGAATATATTTTTCATTTTTTTATTTTTTCGTTTGATATTATTTTTTTATAGCAAAAGTTTATTCCATCATATCATGATGCTTTTTATTAAATAAGCGGTAGCTGTAATTAAAGAATACAGTATAGTCTGAAAATGCAGCATCACCATGACGTGGATCACCTGGAGGGCCCGGATCTACTTGTTGTCTTTCTATATCTTGCACACTTTGGGTACGGTTACGATACACCGAAATTGGTACACTCAATGAAAAAATATGATTGCCTGCAATGTAAGTAGCTCCCGGGTCAATAGCCGCAACTTTACCTGGTCTTCTTCTACCATTTGTTTCGCCAAAAGCATCCGTTACTGGAATTCCTTCGAATCGGAATCCCAGATTAAATGCCATGCCTGCAAATCTTGATGGCGAATAAGTAAAACCTCCACGAATTAAAAATTGATCAGGTATAGAATAATTTACCGCTGGTGGATTTGCCGGATCTATTTTGTCCACTCTTTTTTGCCATGATAACGTATCTCCCGGAGTAAACAGATAATATATGCTGTAATAGACAAACCACTGCTCTGTTTCTAATTGAGCATATCCTTGAGTTTGTAAGCTGAAGCCCCAACCACCATCGCCTAATTGAATGGATTGGTCAACTTCCTTAAATACATTTGCACCTTCGTTTCCTATGTAATAAAATGTATCTTGAAAAGCAAAGTTTCCGGTAGGAAATTTAATACCTGCACCAAGACTGAAGTTGCCTTTTAGATTTTCTTTATATGTATCCAACATCCATCTATCTGCTTGTAAACGGATATCTCCAATGCCATTTGAATGTGTGGCTTTACGTACATCTACTCCAGTTGCCGGATCATTACCATGTTCATACTTCGATGAACGGTAATTAAAAGTATATGGCAAATCCACTGTGGCGCTCCATTGCTGATTAATTCCATATGTATATATCAAGTCAAATGCATTCACATCATTTCTAACATCAGTACCTTCATCCACCCGATATATTTCTTCCTCAGTCCCTCTAAAGTGTTTATAGGAATGGAAATAGCGATAGCCTAATCCAATTTGCATATCACCTTTGTCGAGAACATTATTACCTGAAGAAACTTCTCCGGTTAGTGAGCGGACTGATACACAACCTTGTGCATTTACTCCCTGAATATTTGCCATCAATATAAAGGCAGCCGATGTACACACGATAATTAATTTAATTACGATGTAAGTGTTTTTCATAATAGTCTTTGTTTGAAATGCAAAGCTATTTTGACTATTTAGAAGTAATGTTTAACGAAGATTAAAGAAATTTAAAAATTTAATAAAATAATATTATTGTTTTGTCAATCTTGTTAAACCTCCGGCTTTGGAATAGGATTACCTGACAATTTAAATCCAATGCCCGGCCTTGCTTGAGTTTCCGGAGTAAGTGTAAATGCACTGATATCTTCCGGAGTAATTGTTTTAATTAATTCCGGTTTGCGATCCGCAGAACTTAGCGAAGCCATACGTAGATTTTGCTTATGTGTAATATCAATTACAAGCTTGCGCATAGTGCGTGCATTTCCAAAATATTTATTGCGGGTCAATAATAGTTTGGCGATGTGTTCTTTTAAAATTTCTGCAGCTTTTTCATTTAATGCAAGTGATTCTTTTGCAAATAATTTTTCTGCAATCATAAATAATTCCTCTGCACTGTAATCTTCAAAATGAATGAATTTATCAAACCTGGATTTTAATCCCGGATTGGAATCTAAGAATCGTTGCATCTCTTCTGTATAGCCTGCAACAATCACAATAAATTCACCACGAAAATCTTCCATGCGTTTCAATAAAGTTTCTATCGCTTCTTTGCCATACGAATCACCACCTTCAGTTAGTGCATAAGCCTCATCAATAAATAATCCACCACCCATTGCTTCCTGAATTAATGCTTCCGTTTGTATTGCAGTTTGTCCAAGATATCCTGCAACTAAACCTTTGCGATCTGTTTCAATTAAATGCCCTCGTTCTAAAATTCCCAGTGCTTTATAAATTTGTACAAGAATTCTTGCAACCGTAGTTTTTCCTGTTCCGGGATTTCCTGTAAAAACAGTGTGCATAGAAAAGGCTTTTTTTACATCACGATTTATCTCCTTATAATATCTTACAAGCTTTACTATTTCTTCAATATCATTCTTTACATTGGATAAACCCACCAACTCTTTTAACTGATTTAATGCATCTGTTAATAGTGCTTCATCAATAGGTAATTCAACTGATGTATTACTTCCGCTACCAAATATTACATCTATATCTTCCAATAAAATGGTAGAAAGTTCTTCATTTGTTTTATCAGCTAAATCGGTATGTTTCATTAATCGCAACGCCATATTTTGCTTGCCTTCCTCAACTACAGAATTTATTAATCGAGCATTGCCGAATTTTTCATCACGATTGCGATACAACTCTACCACTTTCATGTGCATGTATGTTTTTGCAGCTTCATTAATTGTAACGCCACGAAGATTTGCAGCGTAATCTGCTATTTGCATTAATTCATCCGGCGTATAATCTGGATAATGAATTACGTTTCCGATACGAGATGAAAGCCCGGGATTTGAATCCAAAAACTGACGCATTTCTTTTGGATATCCTGCAAAAATAAATGCGATATCTCCAGGGCCATCACTCATTTCTTTAATAATAACTTCAATCACTTCCTTTCCAAAATCTTTCCCATCATCACCTCGTGATGTGAGTGAATATGCTTCATCCACAAATAAAATTCCGCCTCGTGCTTCTTCAATCATCGCTCGGGTTTTTGGTGCCGTCTGCCCAATAAATTCTCCCACTAAATCCACACGACTTACTTCTGTTACTTCACTTTTTTTCAATAAACCCATCGCTGCATATAGTTTGCAAATTAATCTTGCAACTGTAGTTTTTCCTGTGCCGGGATTACCGGTAAAAACCATATTTAAATTTAATTTATTATCCTCTTCAAATCCTTTATCTCTTCTTATTTTTAAAAATTGCAAATAGGTAATTAATTCTTCAACTTGTTTTTTTACTGATTGTAATCCAATCAATGCATTTAATTCTTCTAATGCTTCTGCGAGAGTTTTTTCTGCTGATTCGGATTTGGGTTTGGCAATTATTTCTTCTTCATCTGTACCACTGAGCCATGTTGGATCGCCAACAAGTTCTACATTTTTTTCACCTACGATAAAGGGCACAATTGCGATAATGGTATCCATAAAAACAATTTCGCAAGTGTAGAAATCGGGGAACCAAAAGCCTTGAGTGTCTGCACCATATCCTGCATCTAACACGATATTTTTTCTGTTGTCGCTGATATGTTCAAACCAACTTGCCATGCCTTTCAGTTGATGTGTATCATTAAAAAAGAAAAAATTTAATTCTAATGGAAAATATTTTTCATCGGTTATTAAATTCTTTAAATCCAATTCTACAGAAATATATCTCGCTGTTTTAGTATCAAATTCTACTAAATATTTTCTTTGTTCTTTGGGTAAATTATTTTTTGGACTTTCATATAGACGAATTGCATTTATTTCAAAATACGGATTGTAATTCGCAGTAACTATTCCTTTATTAGTGATATAAAAATAATTGGTGCCAATTATTTCTTCGTCAATAAACACCTCCCATTTATAAGTTCCTTTTTTCCAGAAACCGGCAGTAGGTGTTCCCCATCCTTCACGCAGATAAATAATATTTTGGTCAGGCTCTACCTGCAAATCTTTCTCTACTAAACATATTTCTTTGTCGCCATAATATTCCGAGCAACGTACTTTTATTTTTGCAGACCATGCAGATTCATCAAATAGAATATTATATAATTGTACTTCTACATTTATATAAGTTGCTTCCGTTTCTTCATATACAATGCGATAATTTTTCTGATTGCCAAAAAAGTTTTCCAGCGAACCATACACTTTCATCTCTTTAAACTTGAAACGTTTTTTTTCTTCTTTTTTTTCTTCCTTATTCTTTGCCATAATGAGTTAGCTTCTATTTGTAAAAATATGGAATTGAAATTTTAAATGAATGTGAATTGCATTCTTCATGAAAATCAATTTTCGATTAATAATAATTAGTGTGAATGAAGATAAAAATAATTGCTATTTCAGAAATGAGCAATGAATAAATTATTTGATTATTAGGAATATGTATTACACAGTAGCATCCAGCTTTTCTATAAGTTGAATGGCGGCTTCACTGATTACAGTACCCGGTCCGAAAATAGCAGTACACCCAGCATCTTTTAAAAACTGATGATCTTTTTCGGGAATTACTCCGCCCACAATTACTAATATTTTATTATTGCCCTGCTCTTGTAATTGTTGAATTACTTGTGGCACCAATGTTTTATGTCCTGCCGCTAAAGAAGAAATTCCAATCACATGCACATCGTTTTCAATAGCTTGTTTCACTGCTTCTGCTGGTGTTTGAAATAATGGACCGATGTCCACATCAAATCCAATATCTGCAAATCCGGAGGCAATCACTTTTATTCCACGATCATGTCCGTCTTGCCCGAGCTTGCAAACAAGAATGCGTGGTCTGCGTCCTGCTTTATCTGCAAATGCATCGCTGAGTTCTTTTGCTTTAATAAAATTTTCGTTCATGCCCATTTCATTTTGATATACACCCGAAACTGTTTGCGTATTTGCTTTATATCGGCCAAATACGTATTCCATTGCCATGGAAATTTCACCTAATGTTGCTCTTTCTCTAGCCGCATTAATTGCAAGCTCCAATAAATTTCCATTATCATTTTCTGCACATTGAGTGATTGCATTTAAACTGGCATTTACTTTTTCATTATCTCGATTATTTTTTACGAATTGCAATCTTTCTATTTGCTGATTGCGCACAGCAGAATTATCTACTTCCAATAATTCAATAGCTGTTTTATTATCCGTAGCAAATGCATTTACACCAATAATAAAATCTTTACCAGCATCAATACGACCTTGTTTTCTTGCTGCGGCTTCTTCAATGCGCAATTTCGGAATACCTGCTTCTATTGCTTTTGCAATGCCGCCAAGTTTTTCTGTTTCTTCAATTAATTGCCATGCTTCATTTGCAATTTCTTCTGTTAATTTTTCTAATTGAATACTTCCTCCCCAGGGATCCACTGTTTTACAAATACCAGTTTCCATTTGCAAATACAATTGAGTATTGCGTGCAATACGTGCAGAAAAATCTGTAGGTAATGCAATCGCTTCATCTAATGAATTTGTATGTAATGATTGTGTTCCACCCAACACAGCAGCTAATGCTTCTATACAAGTGCGGGCTACATTATTAAATGGATCTTGTTCCGTTAAACTCCATCCACTTGTTTGACAATGTGTGCGCAACATTAACGACTTTGGATTTTTTGGATTGAATTGTTGAATCATATTTGCCCATAATAATCTGGCTGCACGCATCTTAGCAATCTCACGAAAATGATCCATACCTATTCCCCAGAAAAAGGAAATACGTGGTGCAAAATCATCAATATCTAAACCTGCTGCAATACCTGTTCGCACATATTCTAATCCATCGGCAAGTGTATAAGCTAATTCAATTGCAGATGTTGCTCCTGCTTCCTGCATATGATATCCTGAAATACTTATGCTATTGAATTTCGGCATATGCTTGCTGGTATATTTAAAAATATCTGCAACAATGCGCATACTTGGTGTGGGCGGATAGATGTATGTATTGCGCACCATAAATTCTTTCAGAATATCATTTTGAATTGTGCCTTCTAATTTATCCGGAGTTACACCTTGTTCTTCTGCAGCAATAATATAAAATGCAAGAATTGGAATTACCGCACCATTCATCGTCATGCTCACACTCATTTTATCCAATGGAATCTGATCGAATAAAATTTTCATGTCCTCAACGGAATCTATTGCAACACCTGCCATTCCTACATCGCCCAACACACGTTCGTTATCGCTGTCATAACCACGATGAGTAGCAAGATCAAATGCAACAGATAGTCCTTTTTGTCCGGCTGCTAAATTTCTGCGATAAAATGCATTGCTTTTTTCTGCTGTAGAAAATCCTGCGTATTGACGAATTGTCCAGGGGCGCATCACATACATTGTAGAATATGGTCCACGTAAAAAGGGTACAATCCCCGCTGCAGCTTGTTGCAATGTTTCAGGAATTTGTTCTGCATTTGTTGCAGACTTGAATGGTTTATAATTTTTGTAGGAAATATTTTTAAAATCCGGACGCATGCAATTATTTATTTCTTTTAAAATGAAATGGTGTTATCGGTTCAAAAGCAGTATTGGTATTATTTGATATTACTTCTTCTGCTGCTTCAAAAGTTTCATTATTATTTTCAAATACATTTACGCCAACTAATTTTATTTTTTCACTATCAAATGCAGCTTGTTTTTGTTCTCTGCTTTTGCGAATTGCTTGTTGAATATTTCCTGATTCCAGATTAAAAATAAATCCACCGCTATTTTGAATTTCAACAAAATAATTCCATGCATCTTCTGCAATAGTTGTGGTAAGTGATTCTAAATAATAAGCGCCATCAGCCATATTTTTATACTTATCTAAATACGATTCATAGCGCAGTAAATGCTGAATATTTAAAGCAAGTCGTTCTGCATTTTCATCTTTTGTTTTGCAATGCAAATCATAAGGTAAAATACTCAGCACTTCACATCCACCTAATATTGCACTCATCGCTTCTGTAGTGTTGCGCAATAAGTTTGTATGTGCATCTTCCGCTGTAATATTTGTTTGCGTAACTACGGCATGAATATATGCAGGTGCTATATAATCTGTATCCGGAATATAAGCTGTAAGCAGATTTATCCATAGCCTTTGAAATGCTTGCAATTTTGCAATTTCAAAAAAATATTCTCCACCAATACTCATTCGAAAATGCATCAATGGAAAAATCTCTTCAATTGGAACATTGCGTTTTGAAAGTGCAGAAATATATTCCACAGCCATTGCAAGTGCATATCCTAATTGTTGTATAATATCGGCACCGGCTTCTGCAGTAATTGTTGCATCTACATGAAATAGTTTGCAATCATGCAACTTGGGTGACAATTTAAAATATAAATCTGCAAGATGATTAAAGGAAGATTCTTTTTCCTGCATTGTTCCTGTTTTCATCCAATAGCCAATAGGATTAAATTCGATAGCAGTAATAAATAATTGATGTCCGCTTATGTTGTTTATTAAATCACGATACTGAGAAACTATTTCACTTTCCGAAAGATCATTATTTATACTTAGAGTAAAATGAGTTGCATCCGGACGCACCATGCGGAAATGTTTCAGAAATAAAGCAACATCACCGCTTATGCGAATACACATTGCACCATTATTTATTTCAGCATCACCCAAAGAATAAATATCACTTTCAGAATTAAAATTTAATTCTCGGCATACACTCCATGTGATGGCTTGGCCTTCCTCTTCAAATTCCATCATGTCCTCGAAATCATCATCGCCAAATTGTTCTGACTCAGGAATATCTTCTTTTGTATAAATTGGTTGTACCGGAATATTGCTGTATTCTGAAACTAATGCTTTATTAAAATCGGCGCCTTTCAAATCTTTCCGAATTTGTTCCAGCCATTCCTGCTTGCTAACCGGAGGCCAGTGACTGAATATATTTTTAGGTGTTGACATATTATGTGTTGTAAAGATAAAGCTTACCAAACAGAGCCTTTATATTTGTAAAAAAACAGAATTACTATGCAGCCGGAAAATATTTTAATAGAAGTAAAAGATGCAATATTATATATCACTATTAATCGTCCTAAGCAATTAAATGCGCTCAATATTAAAACCATTGTAGAATTGGATGAAGCATTTGAAGAATATTTATATCATAATGAAGTGAAGGGTGTGATAATTACCGGAGCAGGAGAAAAATCATTTGTTGCCGGAGCAGATATATCAGAGTTCACAGATTTTACACCTTCACAAGGAAGAACGATGAGTGAAAATGGACATGATGCATTTGATAAAATAGAAAATTTTCCAAAGCCTGTGATTGCGGCAATCAATGGTTATGCATTGGGTGGTGGTTCGGAGTTGGCAATGGCTTGTCATTTACGTGTTGCATCTGAAAATGCAATCTTCGGACAGCCGGAAGTAAACTTAGGATTGATACCTGGCTATGGCGGCACACAGCGATTAATTGAATTAATTGGCAAAGGAAAAGCAATGGAATTATTAATGACCGGCGATAGCGTGAATGCTGCAATGGCGAAAGAATTAGGACTTGTAAATTATGTGGTTCCGCAAACTGAATTGATTGCAAAATGCGAAGAGTTATTAAAAAAAATATTTACGAAAGGACCTGTTGCTGTGGGTAAGATAATTCAATGTGTGAATGCACATTTCCGCAGTGGTGGCTATGTTGGGGATTCTTATAAAACAGAAATATCACAATTTTCTCAATGCCTGGAAACAGAAGATTTTACAGAAGGCACCAATGCGTTTTTAGAAAAACGCAAACCTGTATTTAAAGGCGCATAACTTATTATTACAACTGATATTCTATTAGAAATTAAATAGGCTTGACAATATATTACTACTCAATTGAAAGACCAGCCAATTAATAAATACCTATTTGCATACAGGTATTTATTTAAAGATTTTTTAATATAAATAACAATTTAATAATTATTGAAAAATGAAAAATTTAAAGCGAAGCTGGGCCGAACCCTACAAAATGAAAATGGTGGAGTTGTTGAAAATGACAACGGAAGTCCAAAGAAAAAAAGCATTACAAGAAGCCGGATATAATACGTTTTTATTGAAGTCGGATGATGTGTATATTGATTTATTAACCGACAGCGGAACATCGGCAATGAGCGACAGGCAATGGGCCGGAATGATGATGGGTGATGAAGCATATGCAGGTAGCAGAAATTTTTATCATTTGGAAGAAGTGGTAATAGATGTATATGGATATAAATATTTAATTCCTACCCATCAGGGACGAGGTGCAGAAAATATTTTATCAAAAATTCTGATTAAAAAAGGAGATATCATTCCGGGTAATATGTACTTTACTACAACACGATTACACCAGGAACTTGCAGGAGGAAAATTTGAAGATATTATTATTGATGAAGCACATGATCCAGATAATGAATTTCCATTTAAAGGCAATGTGGATTTATCAAAGCTTGAAAAATTAATTGAGAAACACGGTGCTAAAAAAATTCCGTATGTAAGTATTGCAACAAGTGTAAACATGGCAGGTGGCCAACCGATCAGTATGAAAAATCTGAGAGAGTTGAGAGCACTTACTAAGAAACATAAGATTCGTATTATTCATGATATGACAAGGGTGGCTGAAAATGCATACTTCATTCAGCTAAAAGAAAAAGGATATGAAAATAAAACGATTAAAGAAATAGTAAAAGAAATTAATTCATATACCGATGGTGCTACGATGAGTGCTAAGAAAGATGCGCTTGTAAATATTGGTGGATTTTTAGCAATAAACGAATGGGATATTTTTGAAGAAGCCCGAAATATGGTGGTGGTGTATGAAGGCTTGCATACCTATGGTGGATTAGCCGGCAGAGATATGGAAGCAATGGCAATTGGTATTGCAGAAAGTGTAAGTGCGGACCATATAAAAGCAAGAGTGGGTCAAGTGATTTATCTTGGAAATAAAATGATGGATTATAATATTCCTATTGTAAAACCAATTGGTGGTCACGGCATTTTTGTGGATGCAAAAAAGTTTTTGCCGCATATTCCGCAGGATAATTATCCAGCACAAACATTAGCTGCAGAATTATATTTAGATGCAGGAGTGAGAACGATGGAAAGAGGAATTGTATCAGCCGGAAGAAAAGCAAATGGCAAAAATTATTATCCTAAATTAGAGCTTGTACGATTCACGGTTCCACGTCGGGTATATACACAAGCACACATGGATGTGATTGCAGAATCTGCAGCGTTTGTGTATGAACGTCGGAAAAAAATTAAGGGAATGAAGATGGTTTATGAGCCAAAGTATTTGCGATTTTTCCAGGCGAGATTTGAAAAATTAAAATGATTGTGTCAAGAGAGATTGAATGATGAGTTGATTGCATTTTAGTGTATGAGTACTATTTAAAATTTCTAAAAAAGGCTGGTGAGGACACCAACCTCGGAGAAATTAGTTCATCGGCTAATCTGCTAATCAGCACATCAGCTAATCATTTTCACATTCGCACTTTCACACAATAAATAATTTGCACATTTACTAATTTGCACATTGGCTAATCGGCTCATCCGCTAATCAATTAGAATTTGTAGATTTATCACAGATAAAAAAAAATGGCAAAACCTACTTCTATATATCACGGAATAAAATATGATACGGGAAAGACTACTGAAGTAAATGATACACTTGCTGTGGAAGAAATGCTGAGTATTTCTATTAATAGCAAACCCTTTACTATTACTATGCGCAGTCCTGGAGATGAACAGGAATTAGTGCGTGGATTATTATATGCGGAAGGTGTTTATACCGAAAAGAAAAATCCCTTAATACTTATCACCACAAAAAATAGAGAAGGTTATATAACCGGCATGAATGTGAGTGCCGAACCTGATATAGTAAATTTTGAAGCAATTGCAGAGCGCAATATTATTTCAGTTACCAGTTGCGGTTTGTGCGGACGTACAGAATTAAATATTGATCTGAATGGTAAACTCATTCACAAAGAAAAAATATATGCATCACAAGTGATTGATATGTTTGAATTGATGCGAAAAAATCAAAGTACATTTCACAGTTCCGGTGGTTCTCATGCTGCTGCTATTTTTGATGTTCATGGGAAGTTGCTTACAACAAAGGAAGATATCGGCAGACATAATGCAGTGGATAAAGTAATTGGTGATTTATTGCTTCAAAATAAATTAAAAGAAGCAGTTAGTCTTATTGTTAGTGGACGTATTTCATACGAAATAGTAAGTAAAACTTATACTGCCGGCATTCCTTTTTTGGCTGCAGTTTCAGCACCATCAAGTTTAGCAGTGGATCAATGCAGGGAAGCAGGATTAACATTGATGGCGTTTTGCCGTGATAAAAAATTTACAGTGTATAGTTGTGCAGAAAATGTAATAATGGATTAGCTGAAAATTTTATCAAAATTTACTATAAAGTAAATAATCCCTGCTATAACACCCAATACAATAAGCCAACTTACGAATTCTATAAATCTACTTTCGTTAACTTCTTGTCGGGATCGTAAATGTTCCATGTGTTCTATATGCATCGAAACTTTTTCTGAATTTGTTTTTCCATCAATTGGAATTTCATTGAGTGCGACCATGATAAAATTGTTTTATTGGTTAAAACACAAACAGCAAAATGTAGTCGAGCGTGTGTGCCTTTCTATCAGTATGCTTACCAAATATAGATATGATTTCTAATAAACCAATAATTGTGAATAAAATTAATTGTGACTTAACATTTGGTTTACACTCGCAGTAGGTAATCACTTTATAAAACAGGAAGATTGATTGATCTCCAATTTATTTTTTCCACAATTTTTTTTACAACTGTTTACTCTGCTATTGAAAGTGAAGGAAGTACAAACCTATTGCTAACTTCCTATCTTCAGAAATAATTGTAATTCCCAAACTTTAGAATCGGTTATTTTGCTGTAAAAGAAATGATTGGTTTGTAACACACTGTATAAATAAACATTATCGTAAAAAGCTGATAACCATTATAAAAAAAGTATGAGTGATAAATTACTTTTAAATTGTTATTTTTGGTAGGCATATATTTTAACAACGTAATATGTCAAAAAATCTAAGTGAGCTTTCAGGAAGAAAAGGATTAACAGATAACCTGTTTGAGAAATTGGGTACTATGGCCAAAGGAACGGGCACACCTGACGTACAAGAAATGGAAAACCTTGCAGAGGAATTTTTAATGGGCAAGGCCAACATTTATGGCAGCGCAACTTTTTATGATTTTACCCGGCCGGACAATGCAGGAAAAAAAGTTTATGTATGTAATGGTTCTGCATGTCTTACTGCAGGCACACAACCTGCTGTGGAGCAAACCTTAAAACAACATTTTGAAAACAGTGAAATAGGTGAAATGTGTTGCTTAGGTCGTTGTCATGAAAATAATTCTTTTCATTACAACGGACATTCTTATTCCGGTGATGCTATTAAAGATATTGCTGCAATAAAAAAATCTTCATCACCTAAAATGGATAAATATAATGTGCAACATATCGGCACACCAGTCCTCACCGAACCATTTCCGGGAATGGATATTTTTTATGAACTTCTTGAAACTACATTACAACAAACACCTGAAAAATTATTGGAAGAAATTCGAATTTCAAATGTGCGTGGTCGGGGTGGTGCAGGATTTCCAATGGCAATTAAAATGGAGAGTTGTAAAAGCACACCCAGCAAAACAAGATTTGTTGTATGTAATGCCGATGAAGGAGATCCGGGTGCATATAGCGATAGATATTTATTAGAAGAAAGACCACATAGTGTATTGCTCGGTATGATAATCAGCGGATATATTATTGGTGCAAGTTGGGGTGTGGTTTATATCCGTGCAGAATATCCGGAGGCAGTAAATATTGTTGAAAGAGAAGTAGAAAAATTATATGCATCAGGCTTATGCGGTGAAAATATTTTAGGGACTAAATTCAATTTTGATTTTAAAGTTATTAAAGCACAAGGTGCATATATCTGCGGTGAAGAAACAGCATTACTTTCTTCTATTGAAGGACAACGACCTGAAGTAAGAGTGCGGCCACCGTATCCTGCGCAACAAGGTTTGTTTAATAAACCTACGATTGTAAATAATGTAGAAACACTTGCAAGTGTACCTTATATAATTCGTGAAGGTGGAGCTGCATTTGCAAAAATCGGAACAGAAAAATCTAAAGGAACAAAACTGGTTTGCTTAGATGGATATTTTAATGCACCCGGCATGTATGAAGTAGATATGGGAACACCTTTGCGCAAAGTAATTGATGATTTAGGAAAAGGATTTAATCATAACATAAAAGCATTGCATATCGGCGGCCCGTTGGGTGGCTTGGTACCTGTTTCAAAAATTGATAATTTAAATGTTGACTTCGAAAGTTTTAATCAAAATGGATTTTTATTAGGACATGCATCGGTGGTTTCTATTCCAGAAGAATTTCCATTGATAAAATATTTAGAGCACTTATTTGAATTTACTGCACATGAAAGTTGTGGTAAATGTTTTCCTTGTCGTCTTGGTTCTGTACGAGGTGCTGAGTTGTTATTGAAAGCACAAGAAGAAGAATATAAAATTGACCGCAGTTTATTTAATGATCTTGTAGAGACTTTAGAAAAAGGATCGTTATGTGCATTAGGTGGTGGTTTACCATTGCCAATAAAAAATGCACTGCAATATTTTGAGAGCGAACTTTCTCCTTACTTTAAAAATGATATCGCATGAAAAATGCATTACAGCATAAATCAGATACTTCTGTTTCAGGCAATGGAAGTTTAAATGCAACACCAAAAATGAATGTATCATACATTGATGGACAGCCATTTGAATTTGTGAAGGGTGAAACTATACTTTCATTTATTCGCCGTAATCAGGGTAGAGAATTGGTGCCGACTTTATGTGATGCACCTAATTTAGAACCCTTTGGTTCATGTCGTGTATGCAGTGTTGAAGTTGCATTGAAAGAGGATGGTCCTGTAAAAACACAAGCATCTTGTCATACTCCATTAATTCCCGGATCATATATTCATACATCTACTGAAAGTGTAAAACGTTTGCGCAAAAATATTGTGGAGCTTGTGCTTACAGATCATCCATTGGATTGCATTAATTGTGTTGCAAATAATAATTGTGAATTGCAGGATGTTGCAGCGCAAGTTGGAATAAGTGAGATACGTTATCCCGAAGGAAAAAATCATTTCCATTATGAAACGGATTTATCACATCCTTATATGAGAAGTAATTTAAGTACATGTATTAATTGCTATCGCTGTATTCGTGCATGTGATGAAGTGCAGGGTGAAATGGTATTGAGTATGGCAGGCCGTGCATTCGATAGTAAAGTGATTAAAGGCTCTGATGTTTCATTTTTCGAAAGTGATTGTGTGAGTTGTGGAGCTTGTGCGCAAGCATGTCCTACTGGTGCTATCGGCGATATATTCGAGAGTAAATCTTTAGTGGGTACAGAAACTACAAGAACAGTTTGTACTTATTGTGGTGTGGGATGTAATCTGGATGTGTCCACGCTTGATGGAAAAGTAAAAAGTATTCAGGCACCTTATGATGCAGAAGTAAATGGCGGACATACTTGTTTGAAAGGTCGCTATGCATTTTCATTTTATAATCATCCCGACAGATTAACGTCACCATTAATTCGTAAAAATGGAGAATTAGTGGAAGCATCTTGGGATGAAGCTTACACTTTTATTGCTGATAAATTAACCGAAATAAAATCTGCTTACGGTCCTGATTCCATTGCCGGAATTTCTTCAGCAAGATGTACGAATGAAGAAAATTATCTGATGCAAAAATTTCTTCGCACAGTAATCGGAACAAATAATATTGATTGTTGTGCAAGAGTATGTCACTCACCAACTGCCCTTGGAATGCAATATACTTTTGGTACAGGTGCGGCAACAAATTCCATTGTGGATTTAAAAGAAACAGATTGCATAATGATAATCGGTGCAAACCCAACTGATGGACATCCGGTTACAGGAGCAAAAATGAAACAGTTTGCAATGAAGGGTGGAACTACAATCGTAATTGATCCTCGCAGAATTGAACTTGCAAGATATGCGGATTATCATTTGCAATTGCGACCCGGAACAAATGTGGCGTTGCTGAATATGATGTTGTATTACATTATTAAAGATGGCATAGAAGATAAATCTTTCATTGAATCACGCACAGAAGGTTATGATGAAATGAAGAAAGAAATTTTGCGATTGGATATGGAAGAACATGAAAAAATTACTGGTGTTGATCGCAACCTCGTTCGCAAAGCAGCACATGCTTATGCCACTTCACCCAATGCAATGAGTTTTCATGGATTGGGAGTAACAGAACATTCACAAGGAACTGCTTCAGTAATATTAATTGCAGACCTTGCGATGATTACCGGTAATATTGGTAGAAAGGGTGTGGGAGTAAATCCATTGCGAGGACAAAATAATGTGCAAGGTGCAGCCGACATGGGTTGTCAACCTCATCAGGGTGCCGGATATTTAGATGCGTATGATGCGGAAATAAATACTAAATTTCAATTGCATTATGGTAGAGAAATTCCATTAGGTAAAGGATTAAAAATTCCTGAAATGTTTGATGCATCCATTGATGGTAATTTAAAAGCATTATGGTTGATGGGAGAAGATATTGCACAAACAGATCCCAATACTCATCATGTAGTAAAAGCATTAGAACATTTAGATTTTTTAGTGATTCAGGAAATATTTATGACTGAAACCTGCAAGTTTGCAGATGTGATTTTACCTGCTTCTACATTCTTAGAAAAGAGCGGCACATTTACAAATGGCGAACGCAGAATTCAAAGAGTGAATGCTGCAGTAAAACCATATCCCGGAACAAAATCCGATGGCCTAATTATGACGGATATAATGAACCACATGGGATTTGAAATGCCGGATTATGATCCTGCAATTGTGTTGGATGAAATCTCGAAAATAGTACCCTTCTTTGCCGGTGTTAAGTGGAGTGAATTAGGTGATAATGGAAAACAATGGCCGGTGAAACCCGATGGAACAGATACGGATATTTTGCATATCAATGAATTTCAAAGAGGGAAAGGAAAATTTTATTTTACTGCCTGGCAAGAAAGTGCAGAGTTAGTTGAACACAGTAAAGATTATCCATATATTATCACTACAAATCGTGAGTTGGAACATTACAATGCAGGAACAATGACTCGGCGTACCAACAATGCTTTGATACTTTCAGAAGATGTATTATTAATTAATCCGGAAGATGCAGAATTAAATTTAATTGCAGATGGAGATATGGTTTGTGTAGAAAGTCCAAGAGGTAAAGTGGATATCAAAGCAAAAATTACGGATGATGTTTTACCCGGAATTTTAAGTTCTACATTTCATTTTCCGGAAGTGATGTTAAATAAGATTACATCGAATATTTCTGATAGCGAAGCCATGTGTCCGGAATATAAGGTAGTAGCTTGTCGTATTCGCAAAAGTAAAGGCAAGTTTAAAAATCAAAACGGAGTTGGTGTTGCATAATTTATTATTGAATACAATTATTACATGATAACCTGCAACCATTGCAACAAAGAAAATCCGGATGATTTTACCTATTGTCGTTATTGCGGAGATTTATTAAAACACTCAAAAACAACAATCAAAAAAAGTTTTTGGAAAAAACTTCCTTCCTGGGCATGGATACTGATTTTAGCAGGAGGTATTATCGGGATGATTGCAATTATCATTTTATCCTTTGTTGCCATTTCAACAATTGAAGGAGTTGCCAGCATAATTTTATTAGCAATCGCATTAGTTACGTTTGGAATTATTCCATTGCGCAAACCATTTATAACAAACAATTTTTTCAAAGGATTGAGCATTGGATTTTTTGCATTAATGGGAGCAACAATTGATCAACCGGGAAATTATATTTATAACAAGCCTGTGGAAATATGTTGTTGTGAAGATGGCAGCAAGTTAAATCGCAGTGAAAACACATTGCATCCACTACCCGGTTCTACTTATATTATACAAGACTACACATGTTATAATGATGCCGGTGAAGCAGTGAATACAATAAACATGTTTAAAGTTTTAGGAATAAGATTTATAGAATATATTTTGTTGGGTTATTTTTTGGTTGGCTTGCGCAAATTTTTGTGGCGGATGAAAATGAGAACTTAAATATTCCGTTTACACAATCTGTGTTACACAAAATGTGTTACACAAAATGTATATTTGCTGAATGGCTAAAATTATTAATCCATTTCCTGTAATTTCTTATTCGGGACCGGAATTTTTCTGTAATAGAAAAGCGGAAATTAAAACGCTGAAGTCCAACATCGAAAACGGAGTAAACACTACACTCATCTCTATCCGACGCATGGGCAAAACAGGATTGATACTCCATTTATTTTCTAAGTTATCTCGTAACGCTCAAATGAAATGCTTGTACGTAGATATGTATGCTACTCAAAATCAAAAGGATTTAATTGAACGTATTGCCTCTGCAGTTTTAAAAGAATTTCCCGCCAAGAAACCTATCGGAAAAAAAATATTTGACTTTATTACCGGACTGAGACCTATAATAAGTTATGATAATCTTACAGGACTTCCGCAGGTGTCATTCAATTATTCTCAACCTTTGCAACAAGAGAAATCACTGGAACAATTATTTCAATTTCTCGATAAATTAGGTATTACAATTGTAATCGCATTAGATGAGTTTCAGCAAATTAATATGTATCCCGAAAAAAATACGGAAGCACTTTTGCGCACTATTTTTCAAAGACTTAATACTATCCGATTCATTTACAGTGGTAGCAGTAAACATATTTTATCGCAAATGTTTACACAAAAAGCAAGACCATTTTTTGCAAGCACTCAAATGCTGAATCTTAATGAAATTTCAGAAGTGGATTATTCCAATTTTATTCAGGAAAAATTTAATCAGCACTCAAGAAAAATATCAGAAGAAGCCTTACAATTTATTATTCACTGGACTAAGCTTCATACCTATTATACGCAAGTGGTCTGCAATAGAATTTTTGCCAGCGGTTTTACTTTTACAGATATTGATGATGTGCGAAATATTTGTTACAATCTGCTGGAAGAGCATAAGCCTACATTTATACAATATAAAAATCTACTCACGCCTGCACAATGGAAATTATTAACAGCTATTGCCAAGGAAGAAAAATTATATCAGCCCGGTGGTGCTGTTTTTATTTCTAAATATAAATTAGGTACACCATCGAAAGTACAACGTTCATTACAGGCATTGCTCAGTAAAGAAATGTTATATACCGAAAATGATTCTATAGGAAATTATTATAGCGTGTATGATTGCTTCTTAGCAAGATGGTTAGAGCGAAATTGACAAGACATTTTTTTCCCGCCAAAGAAAACTTTTCCCAATTACACAATCTGTGTTACACATAATGTATAATTCAACAATCATAACCTATTCAATATTTTACTGCGCCCTTGACCTAATCTACGGGATTACTTTTTACTTGTATCAAAGCATCTGCGTTTATCTGCAAAATATGCGTGATTAATACTTTCTTTATTTATATGCGTATAATTTCTAATTTTAGGCACTATTTAAAATGTTATTAATCTAAATTTTTATGAATCATAAATTAATTCTATCCCTTTTGGTGGCTGTAGTAATATCTTCAGGTACCTTTGCTCAGCTTACTATTTTGTCAGGCATAAAACAAGCTACTCAATATAATATTGGGCAAGATATTTCTACAATCGTAGCTAAAGGATTAGACTATGATGTCTATAACAAGGAAACCAAAGGTGCAATGGATAGCTTCAATGCTTTAACAGATCCTAATTCAAAATTTAATCTGGCAATTATTCCTTCGGATCTTTTATATTATATGCAGGCGCAGGATATGCGATTGAATACCGAGAAAACAAAAAACTTGAAAGTATTAGTACCACTGGAATATCAACAAATTCATTTAGTAACTAAAGCAAGTGAAAACATAAATAGCTTGCGTGATTTACATGGTAAAAATGTTGCAATCGGATCATCGAATCAATCCACTCATCTCACTGCAAGTTTAATTAAAGATTATACCGGTATTGAATGGATTTCTAATAAGATGCCTTTTGATGAAAGCTATGAAGCATTAAGCAAAGGAGATATTGATGCTTTTTTTGTTGTGAGTGCGGCACCGATTCAAAAACTTGATATCAATCCGCAGGGAATGTCGGCTACTGATAAGCTTATTCTTGTTCCATTAACGGACATGAGTGATTGGGCGGAACATTATAAGCTTGATTCAATTACAACTGCTGAGTATAAGTGGTTGGATCATAATGTTGCTACTTATAGTGTACAAGGTTTACTTGTAGTAAATGAAAGTAAACTCGATGAAATGGAACGCAATGATGTGAAAGAATTGCGTATGGCATTAATTGCTAAATACGATCTGTTGAAGCAAAATGGTAATCCTATCTGGACAAGAATAAATCTCAAGAATTGGGATCCAAAAGCTTGGCCTGTTTTTGAATAACATAACCAGGATAAAACACACTTCGATTTATTTACACTTTAAATTTTAGTCATATTTAACTCCACAGAAATTATTCTGTGGAGTTTTAATTTTTGCATAAATAGACTGAGTCTTTAATTGCATCTTTATATCATCAAAAACAAGAACACCAAATTAAAAAGTATTCTGCTTTGGAAATGTCCACGTTGCAGAGAAGGTAATATGTTTAGCAATACAAATCCGTATCAGTTAAAAGGGATGATGCACATGCCGGATAGATGTCCGGTTTGTAAGGCTGATTTTCAAAGAGAATCCGGATTTTATTCTGCTGCCTTATGGACCAGCTATCCTATTTCAATATTAATTGGTGCTATCTGTATTGTGTTATTTTTATTTGTGTTTCATCTATCCGCAATAGTTTCATTGGTGCTGCTTGGAGTAGTTTTATTGGCATTGCAACCATTAATAATGCGCACAGGTCGTTCTATATTACTTCAGCAGTTTGTAAAATATAATCCCAACAGAAATAAATAAAATGTTATCTGCCAAAATGCATGTGCAAATTAGTTTTGGAGCAGAGGTAAACATATCAATTTGTAATTGCAATCCACGGCAATTAAAATAACATCTGTATTCGAGAAAATTATTTACATTTTACATTGGTCTATTAAGATTATCTCAATAATAATCGTTGTTGTAAATCAAGCATAGGCTGTTGACTTACTTTAATTATACTAGTGGTGCTGGTACCGCTTTTATCCAGATCGGCTATTAAAATAATTACTGCGGAAAATGCAATGGATAATATTATAAACATATACCAATTCCTTTCCTTTTTTAGTCCGAATAAATATCCCATACTCAACATCGAAAATAAAATGAGAATATATAATAATGCCCAAACTGCTGTAGGTATTCTGTACATAATACCTACAGTGTACCGCATGTTCTGCATAGTAATCAAATCATTTACGGAACCAATAAATAAAGAAACAATATCTGCATTTTGTAAATCTTCGTTAGCTAATGTTTTAGAAACAGACCAGATATCATTTTGTAATTCTATAGATCGTTGGGCATAATATTCTATACTATCCGGTGCATGAATTAACTGAACCCGGGCGTTCACATAATCAATAATATCTTTTTTCACCTGAGCCTGGTATTGTTCCGGGATTAAATCAGCACGCATATACAGCGTTTCAATTGTATTCACCTCTTCCAACAGTAATCCCTTTCTTGTATCAAACCGATTGGTGGTAACACTAAATGCAAATGCAAGAATAAAAGCAAGTAATCCCATAACAGCTGCTACCAATGTATTGGCTGGACCATCATCAATAATCGTATTTTTCTTTTTTAAATAAACTGCTAACTGATACCCAACGGTTAATGCAATGAGCACGATGAAAACAGTACTTACATAGGTAATCCATTGTGGTAAAGTTTGCATTGAAAAACTACTAAGCAATAAATTAGTTCTTGCTGATCCTCCGGTATTTGCATAAGCAAATAATCCTATAAACAGCATGCTACACAATGTGAAATACTTTTTCATATATAATTAATAAATGAGATTTATAACACAAATATCATTATTCTTTTAATGTTAAAGAGTGGTAATATCTTATCAAGTGCTAATACATTGAAATGAGCTGAAATTAGTTTGCATTATCATACACTCTTCTTCCACGCCATTCGTAATAGTGGCGGTATTTCCCTAAGATAGATTTATAGAAAAATACAGGTTGATATATCCAGCCGATAGGCATTAATAAACCCCAGAAAGGTGTGATTTTAAAATAGATTGAAAGCCCAATGCAAAGTGTGATAACAGAAACCGGCAACAGCAAAAAGAGCAGTGAAATAGTTGTAATGCCTTGCAAGAAAAATAACACGATAGCACTGATGAACCCCAGCATAATTATTAGATATCTGCTGCTTAAAAACAAAGCTTTAAAAACATTTCCTCTCAACAATCGCAGTAGCATTTTGGATATTCCTTTGGAAAGTGAATTATAGCTATCATACATACGGCAATCAAATAAATGTTCGGCAAACAGAAATGCAACAGCATATTTTTTATCGGATAAATAAATGGCGAATTCCAAATCTTCAGCAACAGTATTTTTTACAAGAGTATGTCCGCCGATGGATTTGTACACAGATGTTTTAAATAAAATAAATTGACCATTCAATGTAGTATTAGAATTGCGCAATGCGGTTGCTGTCATTACAAAAACCGGAAGCAACAATATTTTTTCGATAAAAGATTTTGCAAGCATGTGTGGAATTAAACTCAACACACCCATATCATGATTTATAGAGTAAGCTACTGCTTGTTTAAATAATTGTTTCTTTACAATTACATCTGCATCAATGAAACATAAATATTCTCCGCTTACTGATTCAGATGCAGTATGACAAGCATTACTTTTACCCGACCAATCAGAAGGTAATTCTGTAATAGTTATTAGTTTTAAGTTTTTAAATTTATTTGCAAAAGTTTGAATTATACTTTCTGTATTATCTGTTGACTGATCATTGACTACAATTATTTCTAACTTATCCGGAGGATAATCTACATTGCAAATAGATTCAAGGCATGCAGTAATTTTTTTTCCTTCATTTCTCGCTGGAATTATTACAGAGATTAGCGAATAGTTATCCAGCGATTCAACCGGTAATTTTTTTCTGAGTAATAAGGATTGTATGAGTGCATATATTTCATAAATAAAAAGCACACTTGCTATGATGAGAATTACGATACACAGTGTTGCCATTTAAAAATGTTGAGCACAAGGTTACAGTAAAATAATTGTAAGCCTCGCTTATTGAAAGTTAATCTTTTTTGACCAAAAAGTTAATGGCCGCAAACACAATTTACATGCATAAAACTATTGCTGTCTTCATGCCATTTAAAGTTGTCATTATAGCCTTCTTGTTCCCAGAAAAATTTACTTCTCGGTGTATCATAATTACCTACTTCATTCATTGTAGCAGTATTAAATAATCTTCCATTTACCATTGTGTAAGAAACATCATGTATGTTATGAATATCTGCAAGCGGATCGTTATTCAAAATAATTAAATCCGCAAGTTTTCCTTTTTCTATAGAACCTAAATATGCTTCCATGCCTATATATTCTGCACCATGCAAAGTTCCTGCTTGCAACACCTGCATATTCGTCATACTACCCTGAGATAAATTCCACATTTCCCAAATTACACTCAAGCCTTGTAACTGACCGTGACCACCAACACATATCCGCACACCGGCATCCATTAATTTTTTGCATGATTGTGATGTGAGAATATATCCGTTATCATATTCATCCTGCGGTATCATCATACGATGTCGTGATCGGCTGTCAACAATTGCACGGGGGGTATATTTCATAAGCTTTTCATCTTCCCATACATTGGTGTTTTGATACCAATAATATTCACCATTAATGCTTCCATAATTCACAACTAAAGTTGGAGTACTACTTGTTTTGCTTGCTGCCCATAATTGAATTACATCATCATATAATGGAGCTATTGGTAAGTTGTGTTCCACACTTGTATGTCCATCTAATATCATTGTAAGGTTATGATAAAATGTAGAACCACCTTCGGGCACCACCATCATTTCTAATTCTTTTGCTGCCTTAATTATTTGTTGTCTTTGTTCTCTTCTCGGTTGGTTGTAACTCTTCACACTAAATGCACCTAATGCTTTTGTGCGTTTCATAGCAAATACCGCATCTTCATAATTATTTACTACTGCTTTAAAATCTCCATCAGCGCCATATAAAATTGTTCCTGTTGTGAAAATACGTGGACCAATCATATTACCGGTGCGCACCATTTCCGATTGTGATAACGACATTTCAGAATTAGAAGAAGGGTCGTGTGTAGATGTAATTCCGAAAGCAAGATTTACATAATACGCCCAATCTTTTTGAGGACTCAAACCATACCGAAAAGCATTCAGGTGTGCATGTGTATCTATAAATCCGGGCATAATAGTTTTACCGGTTACATCCATCACTTTTGCGTCGGATGGAATTTTAATATCAGATGATTTACCTACACCAATAATTGTATTTCCTTCTACCAACACAGTTCCATCCTCAATAATTTTATCACCATTCATTGTAATAATTTTTGCATGTGTAAAGGCAATTTTTCCTGTAGGCTTATCTGATTTTAATAGTAATCCAATATCAATGTTATCGGTTTCAATTTTACCAATACTATCTGGTGAACCATCTAAAAATGTAAAGCAATTTTTTAATTCTACAGATTGATAGGTTGACCCTGTTGTCCAATGTAATTTTTTTCCATCCGCAGACCATTGCAGATTTATTCCTGAGTTATCAGAAACTTTTACCATCGGCACTGCCTTTTGATTTGCACTTACTTCAAATGTTTTTCCGTTGTCTGTAAATGGAAGTATATAAATATTATATAGCTCATTAAAGGCTAACCATTTATTATCAGGACTTAATGTAAACTGATTGGAATAGGTGGAATGGAAATGTGTCTTTTTATTTTTTCCATCCAATTGCACACTGCAATAATTTTTATTTAATGCGCCAAATAAATTTCCGCCTTCCTGAAAATATATTCTATCACCTTTAGTATTAAATACAGGATATTCACCATCATTAATTACAAATTTTGATTCACCACCTGTTGCAGACATTAAATAAATTCCGGGATTCACAGAGTACGAATATCCCATTGCGCCATTGCCTTCTTCCTTTAAAAACACAATGTTTTTTCCGTCGGGAGAATAGGAAGGAGTGCGATACATTCCTTTATCTGTTGTAAGTTTTACAGGTGTTCCACCAATTGCCGGAATTTTCCAAATAGATCCTTTGAATTCATCATTCCACGATACATAAATAATATTTTTTCCATCTGGAGAAAATGCAGGTTCAAATTCAAAATCAGTTCCTGTTGTTAATCGTATTGGGTTACCATCAGGCAATTTTTTTGTATATAAATAACCAGCTGCATTAAATACAATTAAACTTTCATCGGGAGAAGTAACTGCATTGCGAATTACATGCGATTCAAAATTTTCAGGTGCAGGATTGTGTTTAAATATTAATGCATCGGTAATTTGATGTTTCGCTTTTGCTTTAAAAGGAATTATTTCTGAAGCACCAGTTTCTATATTTATTTTTCTGATTTTTCCCTGTGCCCAAATTACGATGGTGTTATTATCCGGCATCCAATTGTAAGACGGATAGACTCCAAAAATCGCCCATGTTTCCTGTTGATCTTTGGATAAAGAATCATACACAGGAGTTTGAATTCCTGTTGCAAAATCATGAATGTATAACACGGATTTTGTGCGTACTCTTCTTACAAATGCAATCTTTTTTCCATCGGGAGAAATTTGAGGACGCACAGCACCGCCGGGTCCTTGAATTACATTTTCTACTTCACCACTTTCCATATCATAGCGGCGAATAACATAAATCTGACCGTTCGGATCTTTGTTGTATTGAAAATACCCACCGCCTGCCATGTCCTCACTGAAATATACATATCTGCCATCGGGACTTACCCATGGTTCGCCGGCATCCTGCTGATCATTTTTTCTCTTGGTTAATTGTATTCCATCACCACCACCAATATGATACATCCACATTTCGCCTGCACCTAAAGAACGCTCTGAAGAAAAATGTTTTCTTGCTACAATGTATTGCCCATCGGGAGTCCACACTGCATTATTTAATAAGCGAAAATTTTCTTGTGTCAATTGTTTAGCATCACTGCCATCTGCATGCATTATCCAGATATTATCACCTCCCCCTGCATCGCTGGTGAAGGATATTTTCTTTCCATCAGGACTAAACCTCGGTTGTACTTCAAAAGCATGTCCTTCACGCAATAGTTTTGCATTGCCCCCAGCAATTGGCATTGCATAAATATCACCCAACATATCAAACACAATTGTTTTTCCATCAGGACTTACATCTAAATTCATCCATGTGCCTTCATCCGTTTCGATGGTAACTTCTTTGTAGGGTTCCAATGGTTTTGATACATCCCATTTTTCTTTATCAGTTTGTGCTGAAAGAAATAAAAAATTACTGAGACATAGTAAAGTGCAAATCAATTTAATCATAGTGCTATGTTTTGTTTGTAAAAGCGAATGACGAAAACTACAACATTTTTTTTGAGGATTATTTTAAACAATTAGTATGTTATGATGTTTTTAAATCGGATGTATGAATTCCTCATAGAAACACTTGAAGTGTTGTTTACACTTATTTATAAAGATGTATTATTATTTTAAAATTGACTTTGTGTTATTGGGTATTTTAAATAGGGTTTTTTGCAGATGATAATTTTTAAATAACGAAATGGCGTATTCTTTTTATTAAAAGAAAACAACAACCTTAGAAAACGTATTTTCAGATTGATTTGAATAGATGGATAAATTTTTGTATATTAAGTATATAATTAATTAAATAACTAAATAAAAAAAAATATGAAAAATTCAGGAAAAATCGCACTTGGTTTGTTAGCAGGATTAGCAGCAGGCGCAGCGCTTGGAGTATTGTTCGCTCCAAAGAAAGGAAAAGAAACTAGAAAAAAACTTGCAGGAAAAGCAAAAGAATATGGTGATGCTATAAAAGCAACAGCAAATGAAACTGGTGAAATGGTTGCCGATATTCGGAAAGATGTCCGCAAGCATGCTGAAAAAATCTACAATAACTAAAACACATTCTTCAATTGAAGATTTTAAAATTCAATAATCAATGAAAAATGCAATTAGTCTCATGATTCAAAATGCCAGAGAATATCTGGAGTTGAAGATTGATTTATTTAAGGTGGAGTTTACAGAGCGAAATGCAAAGTTAGCTTCACGTTTAATTGCGACAGTTATAATCAGTAGCATCGGAGTATTTTCTCTGATGCTATTGAGCATAGCTGCTGCATTTTATCTCGGTACTATTTGGGGTGCATGGTATTGGGGATTTCTGGCAACCGGTTTATTTTATTTACTGTTGTTTATTATTGTAATAGTAAAAAAGAATGCATGGATTAAATACCCGGTGGAGGATATGATTATTGATAATTACTTTGAAAAAGAAGAAGAAAAAGAACAAGAAAAAGAAAACCAAGATGAGAAGCATGAATCGGTTGACGGCAAGAAAACAGCAGCTTGAAATAAGACAATTGGAACTAGAATCTGAATTGAAAAATGGTTGGGAAAATATTCAATCAACAGTTACAGATGGTAGTTTCATAAAAGAAACTGCAAAAGATTTCTTTGTAAATAAAATCTTTAAATCTCAGAATCCCGGTGGATTATTACTCGCTGGTAGTGCTTTATTAGCTGTTGGAGTAATGAGAACTAAAGCTCCGAAAATTCTTGCTATTGCCCCGCCTGTTATTTCAATAATAGGTAAAGGGATAAAAAACTTATTTAACAAAAAGAATAAGCGAATAGAAATTATTGAGCCTATCTCCATAGAAGAAAATCCTACAATTTTTTAACGACCAAAATCATCTTGCAATCGCACTATATCCTCTTCATCTGACGGCTGCGATTCATTTGTGTGTTGCCATATTTCAGCAACTACTCCCCAATTATTTAATCCAATTAAACGATGACGTTTACCTTTGGGTAAAGAGATGATATCCCCCGATTTTAAAATGCGTTGATGTAATTCTTTATCTGTATCGCTGAATGCTACAGCAACATCACCATCTACACATCGCCATATTTCAGATCGACGATTATGATATTGCCAACTTAGTCTTTTACCCGGAGCCACCATTAAAATTTTAGGACTGAGTTTACCTGCATTTTGCAACGTATTAAAATTTTCTTCCGGGAAAAAATGTTTTGCAAATTTTTCAGCCTGAGAATCATCAATCACAAAAAATCCACCCCATGGTCTGTGGCAATCTTCATTCACAATATTAAAATGTAGGGATTGCAATAGTGCTGCTGTATTAATAAATATATTTTCCATAATTAATTTACTTTTCAATGTTAATTAAAAATTACAATAATTTCTAAATAATAGAAATGAAACTGTTATACGAGGTATTTTAATTATGATTATTATTTAAGTACAATAAACATAATATACGCTGTCTTGTTTTTATAATTAAATAATTTAAGTAAAAATGAAAGCTACAACTATTGGCGTTTATGATACTGAAAAGCAAGTATTAGATGTAATTAAAAAATTAAAAGAACATCATTTTTCTAACAAAGAAATATCTGTAATCTGGCATAAGAAGGATACTCATGAAGAGGCGCAAGAACAGGAAAAGAAAATCACTGTTACTGCTGCCGCTGAAGTGGGGGCAGGTCTTACCATCGGTGGGGCATTGGGAGCGCTTACCGGCTTAGGAATTATTGCAATTCCCGGTTTAGGATTTCTGTTTGGTGCCGGGGCATTAGTGGGTATTGTGGCCGGAGTAGATTTTGGTGTAATAGCCGGAACAATTATCGGAGCACTTTCTATTCCCGGAATTAAAAAACATCATGAAGAAAAATATGATGCCGAATTAAAAGCCGGAAAGCATTTATTATTAGTGCAGGGAAACCGGGATAAAATGGAAGAAGCAAAAAGAATTTTAGATGAACATGGCCAACATAGTTCAGTGGAAATTCATGAATAGGAAAATTTCTATTTCCAACTTAAAAGGTTCATTAGTTAAAAATGAATTTTATAATGCAAGTAATATTTTTATAACACAAGATTTAATAATCTTAGATCAAAACATTATCTCAAATGGAATTTATGTAGTATGCCTGAAGCAAGGTGATTTTTCTATCTATGAGAAGTTGGTGGTAATAAAATAAAGTGGAGGTTCTGATATTAAGTTTATATTTTAAATGAATAAGATATTAATGCATTTGGAAGTTTGATAAGAATATCCATGTAGGAGTTCCGTTTTGGTGGTTCTATAAATCAATTAAATGAATAATGAAAATCGGCAGGTAATTGACCTGCCGATTTTAGTATTTTTAATATTTATATTCTATAATATACTCATCAATTTTTTTTATTTCATAATAAGAATATTCTTAGAAATTATTTCCTTATCAGAAATCAAATTGAGAATGTAAGTCCCGGACGAAACAGAAGAAATATCAATTTGTAAAACTGTACCTTCATTTTTGTATGTGGAATACACTATCTCGCCTAATGTATTTATAACATTTACGAGTAAGTCTGAATGTGTTAAATTATTATCAAACAATATTTGAAAATTTCCATTTGAGGGATTAGGATAAACTGTAAGGCTTTTACTTAAATCTAAATCGTTAATAGCCACTGTGTTTGTGGGGTCAACTCTCACTAATTCATTTTCATCCTGATCCACAAACCAAATATGTCCATCAGGACCTAAAGTAATTCCCATTAATCCTGTACGGCCAGTATGTAATCTTTTTAATTCAACAGCCGGAACAGTAGTGTGGTCATATATAATAATATCGCCATTTGCATGATCGCTAACCAACATATAATTATCAATTACACTAATTCCAACAGGCTCAATCAATCCCTCTGTAACTATTTCGTAATACTCACAACCAACTACTGATGTAGACTCTTCAAGTGGTTCGTTAGTAGGAGCCCAATCATCTATAATATTCCCGGTTGTTGTATTTAATTTCATTATTCTACCATTTCCTGCATCAACAATAAATAACCAAATTTTCTCCTTATCCAAAGTAATATGGCAGGGTAAGTTTTCATTAATTTTTTCAATACTAAAATCAGTATATTTTCTTACTATCCCATCGGCGTGGTCATCATTTCCCGGGCCATGATCTTTTTGAAAATCATAATAATGAATATGCCCATGCCAATCGCAAAATGCATAAAACGCATTATGTTCATCAGCACAAACACCCATAGTATATGGACTCTGATGCAGCATATCTATATGACTTCCATTTCCTCCGGAAGGCTCACCATAAATATCCATATCGCTGCTCCATAATGTTGGCCCTGTGAATGTTCCCCCACTGTGATTTGCATCTTGTGCTCCAACACCAGTTGCGAAATTTGTATTCTCACTAAATGCTATTGATGTTGGCAACAACATAAAGTGCCATGCATTTCCATCCTGTTTCCACAATGAAGTTTGATCTGGTTTTCCGGCATCCCAAAATGTTACAGTGGATCCGCCAGAAGCCATAGTCCCTTTATTAGTTATCCAAAGTTGATAATCTGAAAGCACCGGGTGAAAATCAAGATCAGTGGGATTATTTATTTCATCGGAAGCATTTCCTATTACTATATAATCTTCTACAAAATTGAAATAGTCATCAATAATATTGGGGATTGGATCACCAACAATAATCAATTTACTTAAGGTGTCATTTTCTATATTAAGGTCGTTATTGCCATTTATTTTTCCTGTTTGCAGAAGAATATTATAATCACCATTTTCTGTTACATTCCATACTATAGGATGGGAAAAACTATACTGCTCAAAAGGTGCAATATTTAATCCTGTTAGAGTGGATAAAACTTCGGGTCCACCATCAATAGAATACATTACTTCAAATGAAGTAATTGTATTTGCGCTATAATTGGCAACTGTGCCGGAAATTGTAACATCCCCCGGATTTACATATGCATTTGTACTAATAGCTGTAATACTCGCATCATAATCTAAAGGAGGAGTTACTTCAAACGTAAAAGTATTTCCGGCTCCCATTCCCATAAAATGATACATTGGGAAAATGTTATCTAAAACTATATGAAAAGTCATACCGCCATCACCCCAATCATCCACATAAATTAAATCATAAGTACCTTCTGATACACAACCAATAGATTCTGAAATTGTAATATTATCACCATATCCATAGGCAGTAGTTGCATCTTGACCACCACCACCTAAACAGCCAACTTGTACATCATTTCCTCCCTCCCAAATAGTGCCTGTTCCACATGCATTGCCAAATGGAATTAATTGCCAATAGCCTTCATATCCATAATCATCTGTTGAAACTTCTATCCTTAAGTCCATTTCACCAGGAGGGCATTGGGCCTTTAAATGTTGTGAAGTAATTGTGCTAATAACGCATATTAAAAACATGTAATTTTTTTTCATAATTATAAATTTTAGTAACCTCATAGGGGTAAATTTTAAATGAATGAATTTGTTTTGTAAAATATGAAATGCCTGAAACGATTGCCTGTTACTTATAAAAAAAATATTTTGGATTAGTATTTTAAAAATCCATTCTTTTTTAAAGTATCTACCTTAAAGTTAAAAATTATTTGTTAGCAAGCTCAGACTATTAATGTTTCAAAGAATCTGCATCTTTTGCAAAATTTATATTATTAATAAAGATTGTACCTGTCAATCTAAATTACATCAACCTACCAAATAAGCCAGACCATTATTTACAGGGGCGCATAGGTCGCTTATTTTTTTTTCTATACATATATTTTCAAAGAGAGATCTTACTTGTTTGTAATCATCATGTATAGGACAAGGATGTGTTTCTGAGCATTTACTTAAACCTAAACCGCAGTGATTAAAAACATCCTTACCATCAATAGCAGCAACCACATTTATAATTGGTTGATTCTTTTGATCTGCATTTATATAAAATCCACCGGTGGGTCCTTTTGAACTATGAATCACTTTTTCTCTTACTAGTGTCTGCAATATCTTCCCAACTGTATGTTCGCTTGCATCAATAAATTCAGCTATTTCTTTTATACCCGCCTTTTCTCCAGATTCAAATTTAGAGGCCAGATATATCACTGCTTTAATTGCTGTTTTACATGTGAGACTCAGCATTGTTATCTATTTAAAAATATTTTTCCTTCTTCCGATATCATGTCAGGTCCCCAGGGTGGATCGAAAGTTAATTCCACTTCAATTTTATATTCAGCAAATGAATACTGCAATGCATTTGTAACTCCATCTGTAATGGATTCTCCCATCGGACAGAATTGTGTAGTCAAGGTCATGTTGCAAATTATCTTTTTGTTTTCTTCATCAAAATCCAATTGATATATCAAACCAAGATCAACCACATTTAATCCGATTTCCGGATCTAAAACATTATGTAATGCACCAAGTGCAATTGTACTTTTAATATTATTATTTGTAATTACTGTCATAGCATTTTTGGTTTATGCGTCATTACGTTTAATACATTCCAGTTGTATAAAATAGCAGTTAACAACAGGAAGATTGCGCCAGCTTTTAACAGCAGTATATTGCTGATTAAAATTCCAATAACAAATATTATTAAACCGGCTATATATACAACACTCATCATCTTAAAAATTGTGTTGTTAAAAAGATCTTTTGGGTTGGGAGTTTTACCTAAACCGGATCGATGATGATATACTTTATTCCATACAATAAATGGAAGTGTTTTAAATGTCATGCCCAAAATAATTGCAGTAATCCAACCAAAGAAAATAAGAAAGCCATAAGTAAGAATCAGATTGATTTTTTCACCGGATGTTGCCATTAAAAAAATCAATACAATTACTAAAAGTAAAACAGGAAGCATCAGCATAACTACGGAGAGTAAGGATAATTTTACTTGTTCATCCACTTGTTTTCTTATGCGTTGTTTGTAGGCATTATAACAATAGCGAATAAATAACAGGATACCAATAAATGCAGCTACAACAGGAAGGAAATTAAGCGCTTTATAATCAGAATAAAAAAACAATAATATAAATCCAACTAAAGCGGTATTTAATAAAAAATAAATCACCCATAAGATTTTTACATTGTGATATTTTGAAATTAAAAACATGGGAATTAATCGGGATGCAACTCCAATGATTAATAAAAGAAACCAACCGATAATTCCAGCATGTGCATGCAGCGCAAGGTAATGCACTGAATCTGCCGGTAATATAAAAGCAGTGAAATTATATACCTGCGCCAATCCTAAAAATGCTGTTAGAAATAACCAGAAAGTAGCTGTAAAAACAAAGACCGCATGCACATTTTCATTCTTGCTTTTTATTATACTCACGGCAATGTTAATTAGATACGCAAGCATGCCCAACACCACAAATCGTCCACCCCATTTAGCCGGCCAAGTCATATCAAAAATATATAATCCATACACCAGCAGTGGTATTCCTATTGCAGAAAGTACGAAGGAAGTATATGCGAGTTTATTGCTATAAAGTTTTGATTCAATTAACACAGGAACTAACTGATGGCTTGCTCCTAGAATAATCATTGTTCCCCAGCCTAAAGCCATAATATGTGTAATTGCCAATAAGTGCGGACTAAAATAATGGGAAGTAAACGCAGTGGTTGAAGTAAGCAACAAAATCATGGAAGCAAGAAACGATAATGCGCCATAAACATAAAAAGGCAATACCACTTTATAAGAAGTATTCTTTACTTTATTCGAACCGAAACCGGGCCCAAACATATTATCCTTTATAAATTAAAAGATACACTTCACCATCACCCACTTCCTTAATGCGATATTCAAATTTGCGCTCGGTTAATTCAGGCAGAAGAAATACCGGAATACGCTTGTGAATTACATATAATGCGTTATCATTTGGAAGTGTATCTAAAGCTTCTAAAATAGTAAGCATAGGTAAAGGCATTTCTAATTGACGCACATCCACAGTTTCAAGTTTGCCTGCATAATGTTGCATCATTTCATCCCAACCTTCGGTTGCTTTTGAAGGATCTACAACTTTAATTTCATTACCATCTTGCTTATAAAAATACGTATAAACCAGATTGTCGTTTATGGTTTCCACATGCGATTCAAATCCTTGTTTTCCCAACAATTGAATTAATGGAAATGGCTCAAAACTATTGATGAGTTTTAGTATCTGACCTTGTTTCAATTGCTTCACTGCATTCATAATTAAAGTCAGCGGATCTTTGCCTGATTCAATATCAGCACGCACATCTAACTCCACCACTTTATCTGTTGAAATATTTTGCATAAACTCCGGAATATTATTTTGTTTTGAAACTTCTTCCATAGGTAATTCTCTGTCAATAGTAAATCCCAATGGTTCCAACTTATTAAAAAAATCATTTACAGAACAACCTCCCACTTTACTTGCCATACCGATAGAAGTACGAGCTGCCATTAATTTGCGCAACAATGGATTTCGAAGTTTATTAAACTTGGGAGATAAACTTATAATTGCTTCTAATGCATCGGGATTTTCTTTTAATACAACCGCAATTTTTGTATTGCTATTTATTGGCTTCACTATTCAAAATATTGAGAATATAAATTAACTTGTTCCTGAATCATTGCAAGCGACTCAGCACCTTCTTCCACAGAACCGGCTGCTTGTAATTTTTTATTCATTCCCATTAAAGGTTCTAGCCAAAGATGTAATGCATCATGATCAGCACCTTGCATTCTGCATTCACTTATCATTTTATTTATTCCTGTTTGCAATTCTTTTCCTGTTGCATGATACTCTTCAAGTGAAGCAGGCGAATTTGCGGCAAGAATACTTTTTAAAGCTTCTACATTTTGATTTGTACTTGCATCTGCTTTCCATTTTGCACCGTTGTTTAATGCCAGTGCCGATTCGCTTTCATGATCTTCATGGACATCACTCTCCATGTGCGTATCATGAGATTCTTCATCCTTCTTATCAGAAGAATTACAAGCAATAAATACACTGAAGACGATTGCTAAAATCGCAAGGCTTCTGTATCGAAATATCTTGTTGTGCATGGTGTTAAGATTAATAGTTTTCATATTTTTTATTTTAATTGATTACCCAAAAATGATCATTCCAATTATCATCAATATCTCCTTGTCTGCTTTGATGATTTTCTTCCAAAAATTTTATTTCTTCTGCAGATAAGCAATTTTGTAAATGACCAAATAAAGTGCGTTCTTCAAAGCGGATATGACGTTCCAGTGTATCTGCAAATTCGGTGAGCAATACAGGGTTGTTGTTATCTTTTTGAATGCGACTTAAAAATGCCTGAATATTTTCATGCTCTAAAAATGCCTGATGACGCAATGGATCGTTTTCCGGAAGTAAAGAAAATAGCTCCTTCTCTTCATTTTTAAAATGCGCATTCAATTCATTGTCGAAATAAAACTGAATGTAATTACTTATGCGCAGTGGTTGAATACTTTTTCTTAACCCTTGTCTAATTTTCCAAACTAATAATAATGCAAAGTGATGCTCTCTTGAAAATTGTATCAATGCTTTGCTGCGTTTAATCGGCGTAGTTGTTCCTTTCATCTTTACCGATAACTTTTCAATTAAAGTATCAGATATGTCGTCGGAATATATACCAAAGGCATTTACAATAGTACCTTTAATTTTAAATTTATCAGAAGATAACGCATACACAATCATTTCATCACCGGGATCAGATTGCCCTTCAAATCTGTAAAATTCATCTATGCTAAAATCATCAGGTGAAAGTTTTAACTGATGCTTGTGGCAGACAATACAATCTTCTCCATCTGCAACCGAAAAATCATGTGTATAGCCACGCTCATTTAATGCTGCTAAAGCTTCAGTTACTGTATCATAGTTTTTTATTTGCATACTATTGATTTAAAATGTTTAATAACACTATAGCTTGATTAAAATTAGGATCTTTTGCTCCATAAAGTAAACTTACATGTTTCGTTTTGGATAATTGTTTTATCCTGTGTAATTCTGATGCATGTGGTTGCAACTCTTTCTTATATCGCTTTGTAAATTCTGCAAATCGTTCTTCCCTATGATCAAACCATTTTCTCAATTCTGTAGAAGGAGCTATTTCTTTATTCCACTCATCTAAAAGTGCGTCTTCCTTTTTTATTCCACGTGGCCATATTCTGTCAATCAGTATTCTGTAACCATCCGAGGATTCCGGCTTTTCATAAATGCGCTTTATCTGAATATTATTTGACATCGTAAATAATTAATAGTGGTTATTTTTTAATAACCACTATTAATAAAAGACATTATATATGAAATAGTTTAAAAATGAATTGAAATGAATTGCAACCTTGTCAAAAAACTTTTTCTACTTCTCAATTCTTACTTTGATACCCTGTAAGAATCTATTTCTATTTAACTATTTTAATTCAATTTCTTTTCTATCTCCAATGCTTTTGGGAATAAAATATTATTCTCCAAATGAATATGAATAAACAAATCACTTTCAAATTCTTCAAGCATTTTAAATAATAAACTGTAAGAAGCACATGCATCTTCCGGCAAAGTATAATTACTGGAAAGCGATCTTATTTCTTCCATATCCACTCCCACTTGCTCATGTTCCATTTCCATCATATTAATTGGATTTTGTACAGTTCCGAAATGTGATGCTTGTGGAATCTTTGTGTCCTTATCGGCTTTTACCAATTCTTTTATATAAGGAAACAACACTCTTTCTTCTTTTTCCATGTGAGAAATTAATTCATCATTAATGCCTTTGACTAAATTGCGAATCTGTAATAATTCAGGATGGTTTCCACCATGTACACTTGCTACTTTAGTGGAATAACCCATTAGCTCAGGTAATGATTTTTTAACATAGCTATGGTGATTATTTACAATGTAATCGGCTAAGAAATCCGGATTCCAGTCATTGTAAGGAAGTGGGCGACCTGCAGGTGCTTTATCTGCCTGTTGTAACTCCTGCTCAATTTTGATTAAATCCAATCCCTTTTCTTTACACACTTCTTTTAATGTTTTTTTACCACCACAGCAGAAATCAATACCATATTTTTTAAATACTTCTGCTTTGCGCAAATCACCCACTGCCATCTGACCTATGGTTTCTTCTGATTCACCAATAATGCGTTTGGAAATTTTTATTTTCCATGCTGATGGGCCATTTTCTAAATATTCCCAGGTAAAGATGTTGCCTCTTTCTCCTAACAACTGATAGTAAAGTGGTTTTGGATCGTGATCATTATGGATTATTAAGCTTTCGCCTTCATTTAATTCGTCAAATCTTGCGAAGATTGTTGGGTGCTTTTGTCTGGGTTCAAGTAAGGTTACGTTAAGAATGTTTTCTGCTACTGTTTGCATATATAAAATTTTAATTTGAATTGATTCTGCAAAGATAAAAACTATTTTTTAATAAAAGTATTTATTTACTTTTATTATTACTTCAATGATGCATAGTGAGTGCTACTCCCACTTTACATTACCTTAATTAAATATAATCCAAAAGACCTCGATTCAATCTGAAAAATATTTTAGTAATTCTTTAACAAATTGTTTGCTCGTTTAATAATTAAAGATAAATTTGTCTTAAATTATTAAAAAGAAAGAATAACCTATTAAATGAAGAATTAGAAATTGTAGATCTGGATAGATAAAAGGGGCATAGAATAGCATTGATTTTTTAAACTGGAAAAATTCACAGTATGAAAATAGTCCTTCGCTTTTTCACCGTTACAGCGGTGTATCTTTTCCTTCCATTCCTTTCTGTTTCAGCGCAGGGAGATGGTGAAGCCACTTTTCAGCAAACATGCAGTGCTTGCCACACGGTAGGTGGAGGAAGACTTGTAGGTCCAGATCTGGTAGATATACAAAGCCGCCGTTCGGATGAATGGATTAAGAGTTTTATAAAATCATCTCAAACCGTTATTAAATCCGGAGATAAGTATGCGGATTCGCTATTCAAGGCATATAGTGAAATGCCTATGCCCGACCACCCAAGTCTTACTGATGAACAGATTGCCGGAATCATAGCTTATATTTCTGATAAGAGTTCCGCTCCTGCCACTACTGCAGTAGTAAGTTCAGTTGCCTTAACCGGAGATAGCCAACGAGGAGGAGAATTATTTTCAGGAAAAATGAGATTTACTAATCTTGGCGCTTCATGTAATTCCTGTCATAATGTGAGTATGGATGGATTTATAAGTGGAGGTGCTTTAGCCAAAGACCTTACACATTCGATAACAAGATTGACTGCAGCAGGAGTGGAAGGAGTAATATCCGGTTTGCCATTTCCGCAAATGAAAGAAACATATAATGCTAAGCCAATTACTCCCCAGGAAATTGCAGACCTCACAGCTTTTTTAACTACAGCAGATGAACAAGCACCGGATCAAGTAACAAGCAGTATTGGAAACTATTTAATAACCGGCGGAATAGTCGGAATCATCGCTTTATTAATACTCTATTCTTTGTTCTGGATAAGAAGAAAAAACAGAACAGTTAACCAGGCTATTTACAAGCGGCAAATCAAATCAATTTGAAAAAATATAAATGTTTACTCACCTCAAATTATAACAACTATGAGCTGGATTGAAGATATTATTTCACCCAAAACCCGGCAGTGGGAAGAATTTTACCGTAACCGATTTCAACACGACCGCATTGTGCGCAGCACTCATGGTGTTAACTGCACCGGTGGATGCTCATGGGCAATTCATGTGAAAGAAGGAATTGTAGTTTGGGAAACACAGCAATTGGATTACCCCTTATTAGAAGATCAATTACCTCCTTATGAGCCTCGAGGTTGTCAACGGGGAATATCTTTTTCCTGGTATTTATATAGTCCGTTGCGCATAAAATATCCGCTTATCCGTGGAACTCTGCTTGATTTATTTCGCAAAGAAAAAGAGAAGGCAGGCGGCGACCCGGTAAAAGCATGGGAGAATTTGCAAAACAATAAAGCAGACCGCAGCCGCTATCAAAACTCAAGAGGAAAAGGTGGTTTTAGAAGAGCTACCTGGGATGAAGCTTTGGAAATTATGGCTGCCGCAAATATTTACACCGCAAAAAAATATGGGCCTGATAGAGTAATTGGGTTTTCTCCGATTCCGGCAATGTCAATGTTAAGCTATGCAGCAGGTGCAAGATTTCTTCAATTGTTTGGTGGGGTTAACCTGAGTTTTTACGATTGGTATTGCGATCTGCCTCCGGCATTTCCTGAATTATGGGGCGAACAAACGGATGTTTGCGAAAGTGCCGATTGGTACAATGCGAAATTGATTGCAGATATGGGAGCAAATTTAAATATGACAAGAACTCCCGATTGTCACTTCTTTGCTGAATCACGGCATAATGGAACAAAGGCAGTTGTTTTCTCTCCCGACTTTAGTCAGGTTTGTAAATATGCCGATCAATGGATTCCATTACATGCAGGAAGTGATGGGGCTTTTTGGATGGCAGTTACTCATATTATTCTGAAAGAATATCACTATGAAAAACAGACTCCTTATTTTATTGATTATACCAAACGCTATACGGACAGTCCGATGCTGGTTCATCTGGATAAAGTGGGTGACAGCTATACGCCAGGCAGAATGGTGCGGGCAAATGAACTTGCAAAATGGAAGGATATTGAAAACGGTGATTGGAAATTTTTATCCATTGATGAAACAAGTGGAGAATTTGTTTCTCCTAAAGGAACTATGGGTTATCGTTGGGATAAGAATGGTGGTAAATGGAATATGAAATATGAATGTGGCGAAACAGATGCAGAGTTTAATCCGATGCTCACTTTACTAAATCTGAAAGATGAAGAATTGCCTGTGGAGTTCACAGAATTTGGGCTGGCCAAAAAGACTTTGCGCAATGTTCCGGTAAAATGGATTGATACTGTAAATGGTAAAACTCCTGTAACCACAGTGTATGATATTACTATGGCGCAATATGGTGTGGGCAGAGGTCTCGGTGGAGAATATCCAAAAGATTATACTGATCCGGATGCTGCTTACACACCTGCATGGCAAGAAATATTTACTGGTATAGATTCTAAAACTGTTTTTCAATTTGCACGTGAATGGGCAGAAACAGCAAATACCACTCAGGGAAAATGTATGATAATTATTGGTGCGGGTATCAATCACTGGTATCACCAAAATCTGACTTATCGTGCGGGTGCAATGGCTCTTATGCTTTGCGGATGTGTGGGTAAAAATGGTGGAGGATTAAACCATTATGTAGGTCAGGAAAAACTTGCTCCGGTAGAATCATGGGGCGCAATTTCTTTTGCTAAAGATTGGGTTCCTGTTGCCAGATTACAACAAGCACCTATTTGGCATTACATGAATACTTGTCAATACAGATATGATGGACATTACTCCAACTATAACACTGTACCTGAAAATAAATGGACGGATAAACATGTAGCGGACTCCATTTTCACATCGGTAAGAAATGGATGGATGCCTTTCTATCCGCAGTTCAATGAGAATACATTGGAGCTTACAAAAGAAGCGATTGCAAATGGAGCAAAGGATGATGAAGGTATCAAACAATATGTGTTGGATAAGCTTAAATCAAAAGAACTAAAATATTCTGTAAGCGATCCGGATGCAGAAGAAAATTTCCCTCGTGTTTGGTATATCTGGAGAGGTAATGCAATTCTGGCTAGTATGAAAGGTCATGAATATGCTTTGAAACATTATTTGGGGACTCATAATAATCTTATAGCTACTGATGATGAAGAAAAACCTGAAGAAGTGAAATGGCATGATGTAGCTCCGGTTGGGAAATTAGATTTAGTAGTGGATTTGAATTTCCGTATGGATTCTTCAGCACTGTATTCTGATATTGTTTTGCCGGCTGCTTCGTGGTATGAGAAAGCAGATTTGAATTCTACAGATATGCATTCATTTATTCATCCGCTGGGTCAGGCAGTTGCTCCGGTTTGGGAATCAAAAACTGACTGGGATATTTTTAAACATCTGGCAAAAGCAACGAGCGAAATTGCAAAAACACATTTTGCAGAAGTACAAAAAGATATCGTAGCTACACCTCTTTCGCATGATACTCCTGATGAAATTACACAGCCAACAATTAAAGATTGGTATAACGGGGAATGTGAAGCTGTTCCCGGAAAATCTATGCATAAACTCACCGTGGTGGAAAGAGATTACACACTCATTTATGAAAAATTCATCACACTCGGTGAAGGTTTCCGTGAGAAGGGTTTAGGAGCACATGGCAATCATTATGAATGTAAGGAAGAGTTTGATGAAATGTGTGTTTCAAATCATTTCCATAATAGAAAATTTCAAGGTAAAACACTTCCTTCTATTCAGGAAGATGTGTGGGCTGCAAATGCTGTTCTGCATCTTTCAACTCTAACAAATGGAAAGCTGACTCAGAAGGCATATAAGTACATGGAGAAAAAAACCGGGCTTGTACTTGCTGATCTTTCAGCAGGAAGTGCCGACGTGAAAATTCTATATGCAGATTTGCTGGTAAGACCACACCGCTACAATACTTCTCCTGTTTGGTCCGGCTTAATGAATAATGGAAGAGCGTATGCTGCTTACACTTATAATGTAGAACGGTTGGTGCCATGGAGAACACTTACAGGTCGTCAACATTTTTATCTTGATCAGGAATTGTACATCGCTTATGGTGAACACTTGCCAACGTTTAAACCGGCACCTAATCCTGAAGTATATGGCGATTTGCGTGAGACCTGGAAAAGAGGTAAAGCAATTGCACTTAATTATATCACTCCGCATGGTAAGTGGCATATCCATTCCACATATATGGAGAACTTAAGAATGCTTACACTTTCCCGTGGTTGCGAACCTTGTTGGCTGAGTGAAAAAGATGCAGAAGTGTTAGGAATAAAAGATAATGATTGGGTAGAAGTACATAATGATCATGGTGTATATGTTACTCGTGCTTGTGTGAGTTCACGAATTCCACCGGGTATGTGTATCGTTTATCACGTTCCCGAAAGAACGGTTGGTATTCCTAAATCTCAATTAAGAGGAAACAAACGAGGAGGCGGTCATAACAGCGTTACACGTATTCATCTCAAACCAAATTTCCTGAATGGAGGATATGGTCAATTCTCTTATCATTTTAATTATTGGGGACCGGTAGCACCGCAAAGAGATACGCATGTTATCGTAAAGAAAATGGAAGAACTTGTTTGGTAAGGAAAGAAAATATTTTAATTAAATAATTATAAAAATTTAATCATGAACGTTCGCTCGCAAATTGCAATGGTATTTCACTTAGATAAATGTATCGGGTGTCACACTTGTTCTATAGCCTGCAAAAATATTTGGACGGATAGAAAAGGTGCAGAATACATGTGGTGGAATAATGTAGAAACAAAACCGGGAACAGGTTATCCAACAAAATGGGAAGATCAAACTATTTATAAAGGTGGATGGGAAAAGAAAGATGGAACAGTGCGCTTGAAAGGTGCCGGAAAAAGAAGAGGTCTTACCAATATTTTTTACAATCCTAATCTTCCGGTAATTGATGATTATTACGAACCATTTACTTATAAATATTTAGACCTCATTGAATCTCCCGAGTTGGATGATCAACCAACAGCAAGACCGGTTTCTTTAATCACAGGAAAACCTATTGATATAAAAATGGGACCTAATTGGGATGATGATTTAAGTGGAACAAAAGACTTCGCCCGCAATGATCCTAATTTGAAAAACATTTCTCCCGAAGAACAAGAAGTAATGTTTCAATTAGAGAAAATGGCGTTCTTTTATTTGCCAAGAATTTGCAATCACTGTTTAAATCCTGCTTGTGTAGCATCATGTCCTTCTGGTGCAATTTATAAAAGAGGTGAAGATGGTGTGGTACTTATTAATCAGGAAGTTTGTCGTGCATGGAGAATGTGCGTTACTGCATGTCCTTATAAAAAATCTTATTACAATTGGTACACAGGTAAATCCGAAAAATGTATTCTTTGTTATCCTCGTATTGAAGCAGGTCTTGCCCCGGCATGTATGCATTCATGTGTTGGTAGAATCAGATACCTCGGTGTATTATTATACGATGCAGATAAAATAGAATCAGCAGTGCATGGTGATGATAAAGACCTCATCAAAAATCAGATGGATTTAATTCTTGATCCCTTTGATGAAAAAGTAATTGAAGCAGCTAAATTAAATGGCGTTGCAGATTCTACTATTCATGCAGCACAGTTTTCTCCGGTTTATAAATTCGTAAAAGAATGGGGATTAGCATTGCCGTTGCATCCTGAATTCCGCACTTTACCCATGTTGTTTTATGTACCACCGCTATTGCCTGTAATGGCTTCTGTGAAGAAAGTGGACAATACAGAACAAGCGGGTAAAATGGATCCTATTGCAAAAAAATGGGACGACAATTGGCTATATGATACAAGCACAAAAGAGTTATGGGGAACATTAGATGAAATTCGTTTTCCATTAAAATATATTGCTAATCTGTTGAGTGCGAGTGATGAAGAATTGATAAAAGATAAATGGAAGAAATTAATGGCTGTGCGTATTCATCGCAGAAGAGTTACTGTGGGTGATATCAGTGATGAAAAAGCAGAAGAAGTATTAGCCGAAGCAGGAATTAATTCTCAAATAGCAGAAGCAATTTATAACCTTACTTCATTGCCAAAATTTGATGAGCGATTTGTAATTCCGGCAGCACATCGTGAACAAGCAATTGAATTACTTGACTTCACCGGCGATAAAAAAGGTTCTACAGGATTTGGAATTAAAGGAGAAGTGAAAAGAGGTATTTAATAAAATGAATTTTTTTTCAGCACTGAAGGATTAAAAAATATTACAATGGAAAAATTATCAGAAGTAAATGGAATTATGGAGTCTTCAAAAATTCAATTACAGGTGAATTACGAAACACTTGCGGATCTGTTTTTTTATCCGCAGAATGAAGAGTATAAAAACAACATAAAAAATATTCATAGTTATCTTTCAAAAGATATTCCTGAAGCAGCAAATGCAATGCAGCCATTTATAGATTTTATTGAGGTTGCTACTATTCAGGAAATGCAAGAGCTTTTCCTGCGCTCTTTTGACTTACAGGCTATCACTACTTTGGATATTGGTTTTGTGTTATTTGGTGAAGATTATAAACGGGGTAAATTATTAGTGCACCTAAACAAAGAACATAGCGAAGCAGGAAATATTTGCCATACAGAATTATCTGATCACCTTCCCAACGTGTTGAATTTGATTGCGAAAATGAAAGATATAGAAATACGGGATGAGATAGCTTCACGATTGGTGATGCCGGCAGTGGATAAAATGATTTCTGAATTTTCTTTTGAAAAAATTGATAAGAAAGATGTGGTGTATAAGAAACATCAAAAAGTATTATTGGAATTTTCAAAACAATACAGAACAGTTTATCAAACGTTACTGCAAGCATTATTTATTGCTATGAAAAAAGATTTTGATTACGTGCCTGAGAATTATGAGGAGCTAATAAAAAATGCAGGTAATTCCGATAATGAAAGACCATCATTCCTCACTTCCAAAAGAGATTTTGCTACCGGTGAAGTAAAAGATTTTGTAGAGAATATTGAAACGGAAATGCTGACTGAAAAACAATAGCGGAGAAATTAAATATATAACCATAAAAATATTTAGCAATGAATTTTATAGATAGTGTTTTATTAATTGCACTTCCTTATGTAGCACTGGTAGTTTTTCTTGTAGGGACTATTTACAGATACAAGTATAAAAAATTTCAGGTATCATCTCTTTCAACACAGTTTCTTGAAAACAGAAGATTATTCTGGGGATCAGTGCCATTTCATTGGGGCATTCTTTTTATATTTTTTGGTCATCTTATTGCTTTTTGTTTCCCCGCAAGTGTGCTTGCATGGAACAGCCAACCTGTACGACTATTGATACTTGAAATAAGTGCATTCATTTTTGGAATTAGTATGTTGGTTGGGCTTACCAATCTTTTTATCAGAAGATATACTCAACCACGATTAAAGCCGGTTACTAATTATATGGATTTGGTTATTTATGGGTTATTGTTTTTTCAAATAATTATTGGTTTATGGGTTGCTTATAATTTCCGTTGGGGCTCCTCCTGGTTTTCTACTTTATTAACTCCTTACCTCTATTCTATTTTTACTTTCAATCCTGACATCACCGCAGTTGCACCATTGCCATTAGCAGTAAAACTCCACATAGTCGGTGCATTTTTAATTATTGGTATTATACCATTTTCAAGGCTTATACATTTTTTAGTATTGCCATTAAATTATTTATGGAGACCTTATCAGCAAGTAATCTGGAATTGGAGCAGAAAGAAGGTTCGTTATCCTCGTACACCGTGGTCGCTTCAGCGTCCTAAAAATAATTAAGCAATGCTTCTGAATATCGTTACCGATGAAGAATTGCTGGTAAGTGAGGTTGTAAAAACTATTCTATTAATTCTTATTGCCGGCGGTATATTTTTTAATTTGAGAAGATTAATACGCAGAGGTAATAGCGGCAGAAAAATATTTAGTTTTTTCATTCTGATATTTCTTTTTGTACTCGGTTTTTTTGTGGGAAGAGTTTATCTTATTGAATTCAGATTACTTAAAAATCCCGAATATGTAAAAGGAATTACCACCGATTATTGCAATGTGGCTGCATTGGGAAAAGGAATTGAATTTGAATATGAAATCAATGGAAAAAAATATCGGAATTGCAATACATTTTATCCGGATCCAATTGATAGTATAATAGTGCCTGGAGGTGAATACATGGTTAGGTATGCAAATGCTTTTCAGAATTTGGGGAGAATGGATTTCCAGAAAAAAAAGGAATAACAAATAATTGTCTTATATGGAAAGTTCTGCATTTTCCAATCGCATTTTATTTCTTAATACACTTGCATTTATGGTGTGCTTTGCTGCATGGATGATTAATGGTGTATTGGTAACTTATCTTGTTAATAATGGCGTGTTTAGCTGGAGCCCGGTACAAATTGGTTTCTTATTAGGAGTGCCGGTATTGGTGGGTTCAGTATTTCGATTACCTGTTGGAATTCTTACAGATAAGTTTGGTGGCAAATGGGTAATTGCAACTATTTTATTCTTCTGTGCAATACCCATGTTTTTTTTATCACAGGCAAATAGTTACAATGCATTTCTGTTACTCAGTTTTGGTTTTGGATTAACAGGTGCTTCATTTGCCGCCGGTGTTGCTTACACATGTTTATGGTATCCTAAAGAAAAACAAGGCACTGCATTGGGAATTTTTGGTGCAGGAAATATGGGTGCTGCTCTTACTACTTTGTTTGCTCCAACTATATTAAATAACCTCACAAATAATGGTGCTGATATTGAAGGATGGCGTGCGTTACCAAAATTGTATGCAGCCCTTCTTGTTATTATGGGAATCATTTTTTTATTGGGAACAAAAAATAAATTACCCGCAGAATCAAAAACATTATTGCAAAGATTATTGCCTTTAAAAGAAATAAGAGTATGGCGTTTTGGATTGTATTATTTTTTCGTGTTTGGTAGTTTCGTCGCTCTTGCACAATGGCTTATTCCATATTATGTAAATGTTTATTCTCTTTCCATTGTCTCCGCCGGATTTATGGCAACTGCATTTAGTTTGCCTGCCGGATTAGTAAGAGCTGCGGGTGGATGGCTTGCAGATAAAGTAGGCGCAAGAATAGTGTTGCTTTGGGTATTCGGAGTGTGTTTGGTCTGTATGGTTTTCGTCTTTGTTCCTCGTATGGAAATTCAGGCACCGGGGCAAGGTGTGATGGCAAATAAACCGGGTGTGGTAAGCTCTGTTTCTGACAATGAAATTGTGGTGGGTGATGACACTTATTTTTTGCAAAGCAAGGGTGGCGATTCATCAGAGGTTACAATTCGTTTTGGTATTCATCATGATCAGGAAGGCTTTTTATTTCTTCCCACTACTTCATTTCATCAGACACCAAATGTGAAAGTAGGTGATGAAGTTTCCAAAGGTGAATTATTGGCAAAGGGTGTAACTATGATTTATTTTCAAGCGAATAAATGGATATTCTCAGCTTTCGTTTTTATCATCGGTGTCATGATGGGAATTGGTGGTGCTGCTGTTTATAAACACATCTCTGATTACTATCCTACAAATATTGGAACTGTCGGAGGTATCGTTGGTGTGTTAGGAGGTTTGGGTGGTTTCTTCGGGCCAATAATTTTTGGATACTTACTTAAATCTACCGGTATCTGGACTTCGTGCTGGATGTTTCTTGCAGCATTAGTTGTAATTTGTATCGTACTTCAGCGCATGGCAATAAAAGCAATTACAGATAAAAAAATGAATAATTAAATTTTAAATTAATGATAATTAGAATTCTGTTTTTACAATTCAGTTCGGAGGTTTTATCAAATCTGTATGCAAGATAATTTGCTTGATAAAAACCATATCCAACAAGTTTCATCATTTACAATAATGTTGGAAGAATTTAAGAATGGTGTTAAAAATCTTTCTCCTGCATACTTTGCAATTGTAATGGCAACAGGAATAATTTCAACCGGAAGTTTTCTGATGGATATGAACAGGATTGCCAATTTTTTATTTGTACTCAATAATATCTTTTACATAATAATGTGGGCATTAACTATACTGCGTTTGGTATGGTATAGTAAATCATTAATAAAAGATTTAACCGACCACATGTCGGGCACAGGATTTTTTACAATTGTTGCCGGCACTTGTGTTTTAGGAATTCAGTATATCATCATGTTTGAATTTTTTGAAATTGCATTAGCGTTATTAATACTTGGAATTTTCTTATGGCTTTTTCTTACGTATGCAGTTTTTACAACACTTACAATTAAACAAGATAAACCAACTCTCGACAAAGGAATTACCGGTGGATGGCTTACTGCAATTGTTGCTACTCAATCTGTTTCAATACTCAGTGCATTAATAGCATCACATATAAAACAACCATATCGTATTGAAGTAAATTTCTTTGCACTTTCTATGTGGCTTTGGGGTGGTATGTTTTATATATGGATGATATCATTAATATTTTATCGCTATACTTTTTTTAAATTTTCTCCCGGTGATTTAGCTCCACCCTATTGGATTAATATGGGCGCAATGGCTATCTCCACTCTTGCAGGTTCCTTGTTGATAATAAATGCACCCGATGCTCCATTGCTTGAATCACTACTTCCTTTTTTAAAAGGCTTCACTGTATTTTATTGGGCTACCGGTACATGGTGGATTCCTATGCTGATTATACTCGCTATATGGCGACACATTTATAAAAGATATCCGCTTAAATATGATTCATTGTATTGGGGTGCGGTGTTCCCTCAGGGCATGTATGCAGTGTGTACATTCAGGATGTCGGAAGCTTTGGAAATTCCTTTTTTACATTATTTCTATAATGCATTTATTTATATTGCACTAATAGCCTGGGCACTTACATTTAGCGGATTGATACGTCATTTCCTTGCAGAGTTTGCAAAAGTGAAATTGAAAATCAATGCTATGAAAAATCAAGTATAGGAAATTTAAAGTCATCTTTTTAATTAAAAGAAAATTGTTACTTTATTCATCTTAAATATTCAACATTATGAACAACATTTTTGAAAAATCTGAAAACCAAAACCCTGATTATATAAAACGATTTGTTGAAAAAGATTCTGCGCAAGATCCTGTACAAGAAACTGTGTATTCGCCGATGGATCCACCGGATGCATATAAACCTCCTGCTGTTGATGCGGTGCCTTATGAGCAAATGCATGCTTCTATCCAGTTGCTTATGGATGAACATAAAACAACCCTGACGAAATTGGATGAATTTGAAAAAAATTTATTGGCAATAAGACAAGATGGAATTAGTAAAGGAAGAAATAGTGAGCTGGGTGCATTCTTTGAATTTCTGGATAATAATATTGTACTCCATAATTTAAAAGAAGAGAGAGTTTTATTTCCTTACATCCACGATCGTATGATTGAAAATGGAGAATGTAGCACGGGTCCTGTTCCTGAAACTGCAATTGATATTTTGGAACATGATCATATTAAAATGATGGAAATGGCTACACTTACTTTTAGTCTAATGGGCATTTCTTCACGGCTTACGGATGTTGTTTCAAATGCATTGTTAATTGATACAGCTATTGAGCAAGGTTTGGCTTTGATAGAATTACTTCGTCTGCATATTTTCAGAGAGGATAATGTAGTGTTTCCAATGGCGCATAAATATTTAACTGAAAAAGATTTTGAAGAGATTACCAAAAAAATGAAAAAATATTTTTCTATTGAATTGCCCTAACAATAATTGAATTTAAAATCATAGAAATGTTAACTGATAAATTTAATCGCACTCATGATTACCTGAGAATATCACTTACAGATAAATGTAATTTGCGTTGTTCGTATTGCAATCCGGTTGATTTGCCCAAAGGATATTTTGCAGGTGCCCCACGAATGACTGCTGATGAAATTGATCAGATAGTTTCTGTGTTTGTGAAAGAAGGTGTGAAAAAAATTCGCCTTACGGGCGGTGAGCCATTGGTGAGAAAAGATGTAAAAGAAATTATCGAACGCTTAGCTAAATATCCGGTAGAACTTGCCATTAGTACAAACGGCGTTCTTGTAGATAAATATATAGACATATTTAAAAGTGCAGGAATTAAATCTGTGAATGTGAGTTTGGATTCTGTGAAAAGAGAAAAGTTTTTTGCTATTACAAAGCGTGATGAATTTAATCACGTAGTAGATAATATTCATCTGCTGTTGCAACATAATTTTCATGTGAAGATAAATGTGGTGGTAATGAAAGGTGTAAACGAAAATGAATTAAACAGTTTTATTCTCTGGACAAAAGATTTTCCGTTGCATGTGCGCTTCATTGAATTTATGCCATTTACAGGAAATGATTGGAGTAGTGAGAAAGTGTTTTCTTATCATGATATGCTGGATAGCATTGCCACAAAATATGATTTTCAAAAATTACCCGATGCAAAAAATGATACTACAAAAAAATATTTTGTACCAAATTACAAAGGCACTTTTGCATTTATAAGTACAATGAGCGATCCGTTTTGTAATGGATGTAATCGCATGCGTTTAACTACGGATGGTAAAATGAAAAATTGTCTTTTTTCAAAAACGGAAACTGATATTTTAACTGCCTTGAGAAACGGAATGGATATCACGCCTTTAATAAAACAATGTGTGTGGATGAAAGAAGAAAAACTCGGCGGTCAGATTACGACTATTGATGAAAAATTAGATATTACAAAAATCAACAACCGCAGCATGATTCATATTGGCGGTTAAGCAAACAATAAGATATGCGTATTTTACTCACGGGTGCAAATGGTTATATCGGAATGCGAATTTTGCCTGTGTTGGTGGAGGCTGGTCATGAGGTAACATGTGTGGTGAGAGATAGAAATCGTTTTGTGCCAGCCAAAGATGTTTTGGATAAAGTAAATGTTATTGAATTTGATTTTTTACAACCGGAAAATGCAATTCAGCATTTTAATAATACACAATATGATGCAGCGTATTATCTGATTCACTCTTTAGGAGACACACGTACAACTTTGAAAGATTATGAAGCGAGATCGGCCGGCTGTTTTGTGTTAGTGGCTTCATTAACCAACGTAAAACAAATAATATATCTGAGTGGGATAAGCAATGAAGCAGTACTTTCAAAACATCTGCTTGCCCGAAAAGCAGTGAAGGATATTTTTATTAATTCCGGTATTCCTTATACCATTTTTGAAGCGGGAATTATTGTTGGTTCAGGTAGTATAAGTTTTGAAATTATTCGTGATCTCACTGAAAAAATTCCGATAATGATTGCACCTCGTTGGCTCAATTCTTTTTGCCAACCAATTGCCATTCGCAATGTGATTAATTACTTACATCTCTGTCTTTTAAATCAACAAACCTTCTCACGCACTTTTGAAATTGGTGGTCCGGATGTGCTTTCTTATAAACAAATATTATTGGACTTTGCAGAAGTGCGTGGATATAAGCGTTATATTTTTACCGTGCCTGTTCCCTTCCCGAATTTATCTGCCGACTGGTTATATTTTACTACTTCTTCTAATATTACTATCGCACGTCAATTAGTACAAAGCATGAAGAATGATGTGGTATGTAAAGAGTTTTCTATTCGTGAAATTATACCTCAGGAATTAATTACATATAAGGAAGCGATAAGAATGGCGTTCCGGCGTATTGATCAAAATATGGTGATATCAAGTTGGACGGATGCAGCTTCAAGTAGTCTCAGCAATTTAGATGTAAGTCAATATGTAGAAGTGCCTGTGAACGGATGTTATGTAGATCGTAAGTGGATTGAAATTGATAAAGAGGAAGTGGAAGAAGTAGCAAATCGTTTCTTTGGAATTGGCGGAGAAAATGGTTGGCATTATGCAGATAGATTATGGAAAATTCGAGGAGTGTTAGACAAGATTTTGGGTGGTGTTGGATTAAGTCGTGGACGAAGAAGTGATGTAGATATAGAGACAGGTGATGCACTTGATTTTTGGAGAGTGCTTCTTGCAGATCGAAAAAATAATCGCTTATTATTATTTGCTGAGATGAAAATGCCGGGAGAAGCATGGCTTGAATTTTCAATTGTGCAAAATCAAAATCGCTGCATATTAAAACAAACCGCCACCTTTCGCCCGAGGGGAATTATGGGTCGTAATTATTGGTATTCAATGGTGCCATTCCATTATTTTATTTTCAGGAATATGCTGAAAAATATTGCCGGAAAAAATAATAAGAGTTATAGGAAGAATATTATTAAAAAGTCAAAGCGTTGATTTTATTTTTTAATAAAATGAGTAAGATTTCATTATCTATTTAAATTCTCCAAGCACTTTAAGTATAATGGAAAGCAGATTTGCTTTTACAAATTCAAATAAATATTTATTTTATTTTATTATACTTCTTCTTCAAATAGTAAATAATAGTAAGCTGCTGGAGTCTCCAAAAAACTTTCGGATTATTGATGATTGTGTACCATTAAATAATTCATATAACGTTTCACACATCCAAAACAACCACTTGTGCATTACTAAATAATTTGTTAATGATTAATAATTTCTTTGTAATCGAACTTAAAAATATATAACATGAAAAATTTATTTAATTTAAAATCTCTCTTAATTATCCTGTTTCTAACAGTAACTGAGGTTATCTGTTACGGACAGGCGAATGTTAATCTTTCTAATTTATTACCTACCTCAATCAATCAACACTTATTGCCTTCAGGTAATAACAACAGAAACATCGGCTCAGCAGGAAAATCATGGAAAGATGTTTATTTAGATGGGAAAGTTTGGGTTGATGATGTAGTTTTTATGACCAATAGTAATATTGCAACCTGTACTTTTTTAGGAAGTTCAGCAGGAAATTCAAACGTGTCTTCAAATAATACGGGTGTTGGTTATCAATCCCTTTTTGCAAATACTTTTGGCAACGACAATACAGCAATTGGTATTCAATCATTGTTTTCAAATATCTCGGGAAGTTATAATAGTGCTGCAGGAAGATTTGCATTGTATTCAAATACTTATGGAAGTTTTAATACCGGAATGGGTACAAATGCATTGTATGCTAACACCACCGGCAGCAATAATACAGGTAGTGGTTATCAGTCGCTAAATTGGAATACAACCGGAAGCCAAAACACTGCAACTGGTTTGCAATCTTTATTTAATAATACAACTGCATCAAATAATGTGGCTGTTGGACATAAAACTCTTTTTACAAATACTACGGGTGAATATAACAGTGCAACAGGTGCTGAAGCTTTGTATTCAAATTCCATTGGAAGTAATAATACGGCGGATGGATACCAATCATTATATTCAAATAATTCGGGTGCAGAAAATACAGCGAATGGATTTAAAGCATTGTATACCAACCAAGACGGTTTTGCAAATGTAGCAAATGGAGCTTCAGCACTTTATTCTAACACTAACGGATACCGAAATGTAGCAAATGGGGCTTCAGCACTTTATTCCAACATCGATGGTTTCGCCAATACAGCCAGTGGTTTTATGGCGCTTAAAAATAATACCACCGCATATGAAAACACGGCCATAGGTTATCAGGCTTTATACTACAATACAGGCGGATCTGAAAATGTGGCAATTGGTAATAAAACTCTTTTTACAAATGCTAATGGTATCTATAATAGTGGAACTGGTGCTGAGGCATTGTATTATTCCACTGGAAGTAATAATACTGCAAATGGATTTTCTTCATTACATTATAATAGTTCAGGAAACGACAATACTGCAATTGGATATACCGCATTAGATGTAAACACAACTGGAAATGGAAATACTGCTTTAGGATCATATTCCAAGGCATCAACAGGAATATTAAATAATGCTACAGTGATTGGTTATTTTGCAATAGTAGATGCAAGCGATAAAGTGCGTATTGGCAACACTTCCGTATCGAGCATTGGAGGAGAAGTTGGCTGGACTAGCTTCAGCGATGCTAGAATAAAAGATAATATTCAGGAAAATGTTCCTGGCTTAGAATTTATAAATGAGTTGCGTCCTGTTACTTATCATTTTGATGTAACAAAACAAAATAAATTAGCCGGACTGACTGATACAATGCAGTGGGAAAGTAAATACGATATCGAAAAAATTCAATTTACCGGTTTCATAGCTCAAGAAGTTGAAGCAGCAGCAAGTTATATTGATTATGATTTTAGTGGGGTTGATAAAAGTGGCGAAATTATGGGTTTAAGATATTCTGAATTTGTAGTGCCCCTGGTTAAAGCAGTTCAGGAATTGGATGAATTAAACAAAACAAAGGATGTGATAATCGAAGATCTTCAAGCAGAAAATGAAGATATAAAAATGCGCTTAGAGAAATTAGAAAGTTTAATATTAAACACTTCAACATCAGAAGTGATATCAACTAAAAATGTCACTCTTACAGATGTTGACCAGTCTGCAATACTCGAGCAAAATATTCCTAACCCTTTCAATGGAAAAACAATTATCAAATATTTTGTTCCTGAAAATAATTCCTCAGCACAAATTAGAATACAAAATATCAATGGTGTTGAAATTGAATTGATAAATGTGGAAATAGGAGCAGGTGTTGTAAATTTAGATGCAAGCAAAATACCATCAGGAAGATATTCTTATTCATTAATTATTGATGGCAAATTAATTGACACAAAAAATATGATATTAACGAAATAAATCTGAAGTAAATAAACACAAGGTCTGTTAAAGCAGGTATGTGTAAATGGCTATTTAAAAATTGTCAATTTGGTAATATAAAATTATCGGATTGGCAATTTTCCGTTTCCACAGGGTTCTCGCCTCCATTTAAAAATAAATAATCTGCAAAACCCTGCGCAGTATTCCATTGTTCTTTTGTCCCAGCCGAGTTACTTGAAAAGAACTCGGCGTAAGTCTAAATTTCTACTAATGGCTGACTATAATCTGTTGTTTAAAAATTTCATCATTAATCTGAAGTGAAATAATATAAATTCCATTTTGCAACAACTTTGTATTAATATATAATTGTTGAGCTCCATTCAACTTGCCATAATGTTTTGAGCCCACTATTTTTCCTGTTATATCGCTGATGATAATTTGAACATCACTTGCTTGAGATAAAGTGAAATCAAGCATACTAAAATCATTAGCAGGATTTGGAAATACTTTTATGGTAGAAGGAATTATACCATATAAACCTTGTACAATAGTTGTATCAATTACAATCACGGTATCCTCTGGTTGTGTACTCAAATCAGTTAGTCTTACTTCCCTTGCATTAATGATTTTCCCGGATGCATTATCAATCACCATCCCCACAAGTTTTATATGATCAATATTCCATATTTCATCCATACTCAAATCATAATGAATATTGAATGTATCTAAATCATTTACATCCGAAGCAATACTTCCTTCTGCACCATACCATCCATCAGCAAGATACCGTGCAACATGGTCATAAACCATATCCACCGCTGGAACCGGATCGGGTAATAATTCAAAACCACCCATATCACCATACCCACCACCGGAATATGCATTCGATTGGTTCCAAGCAGAGCCAACGCCTGTAACACTATCTTCTTTTATTACAAGATTAAACCGATAGTCAATCCCATTCATTTGCGTTACAAATTTTGCTTTCAGGTTCACTTGTATTAAATCAGTTGAGTCATTATAATTTCCATACAGAAACAGATCAACTGGAACAGTTTTATTCATATATGCAGGCATCTTTTCAGGCATCTCCATGGGATCCATATAGAATTTATGTTCTGCAATAATAGATGGGTAAGCCGCCCCACCAGAATAACTTAAATAATTCTGATAAGCATATAAAGCATCATTATAATCTTCAACTTCCATTGGGTCAAAATTATGCACAGCAATACCAATAAAATCTTGAGGATATAACAAGTACATACTATCCATATATACATGGCCTCTCACACACCAAGCACACCATGTTCCGGTTGCAAGTTCTGCTACCACTTTTTTATCAGGTACACTGCTGCAACCAAATACATTTTGTTGCAGATAATTATCATACAAGTCACCGTCAATTCCCCCATTAGGATTAATAGCAGAAACTTCAATATCATATTTTATAGCTGCGTCAGGTATATAATTAATGGGATGTGTAAAGTGATAACTCTCAAACCGCAGAATATCAATGCCGGTTATTTCGGCCGAAGAAGAAGAGGTTCCATCATCCCAATTTACTGTAAAGGAAGTAAGATTGTTTAATCCAAAATTGGTAACCACTCCACTAATAATTACTTCGGAGCCAATAAGGCTATATTCACCTGAAACATAAATTGAATCAAGGCTGATATCATTTGGAAGAGATTGAAATAATTTTACATTATCCAATGCTGCACCATAGGACCACCAATCGCCACCATCGTTGTAACGAAAACCAATTTTTACATCACTATAACCTACATAATCGCTTATGTCGAAATATTTTGTTTCCCACCATCCATAATATCCAGCGGCACTAAAACTTAAATTTTCAATTACATCCCAATTATCTCCTCCATCTGTTGAAATTTCTAATGAAAATTGTTGCGGTGCAAAATCGAGAAAACTATAATCAAACAGCAGCCATAATTCTGAATAAGAAGATAAATCTACGGATGGACTTATTAAAAAATCATTCGACTTATCGCAAAAGCAAATATCATTTGTCCCTATAAAATTGCCATGTTCAATTACAGGAAAAATTGCACTGCCGAGGTCATGTGCTTCACCCAATAACCAACCGCCGTCAGTTGCAAGAGTTTCTTGTGTCCAACCATCGGGCAAAACATCGCCGTCAAATTTTTCTGATAAAATAATTTGGGCTTGCATTGAAAAAGCACACATGAGAATTAAAAGGAATGGTAAATATTTATTCATACAAGGAGTTATTAGTTGAATAAAGGTAGCAACTAAATTAATTCGCTTTGTTAAAAATTTATTGCGAAAATTCCATGTAAACAGCATACTCATAATATGTCCTAGCGAATTTGCTGTCTTTAAGCATTTTAATTTCTATTAATTTGACTTTTTACGGAGCTAAATTATTAAGTAGATTTTTTTTAAATAAAATTTTCAACACTGTAAATCTTAAAGACAGAAAAATGAAACAATGGAAAATTATTTTATTCCTTGTTATTTCTGCATAAGGCAATTGTAATACTCTCCAATCAGCACAGTGCGGAAAACAACTGAAACGAAAAACTTACCTTGCTTTGTGATGGTAAATCCGGGAAATTAAATGTGTGTCAATTCCATATCGATTCTGTGAATAAATAGAGATTTAAAACAGGCGAATTCATCTAATCCTTTGTTATTTTGCATAACGCACAATATTAAAATCTGAAATCTCTTTTCCTCCTGTGCAAACAATTAGAATGCATATCGGTTATTATTTAAGTTATTATCTTATTGAATTGTTTTTATTATTTCAATTAGTTGTAATGTCAATGCATATAATTTTTACTTCTTGTAAGCTTTATGTTTTGAAGAGCCAGTATAATATATTCTTTTAAAGTTCTATAATGCAAAATATAAAAAACATTACTACCTTATTTCTCGATATAGGTGGAGTGCTGCTATCCAACGGATGGGATTATAATTTCAGAAAAAAGGCAGCGGCACATTTTCATTTAGATTGGGATGTGTTTGATGATATACATGAAAGCATGGCTCCCCTTTTTGAGGTTGGAAAAATTTCACTGGATGATTATTTAAACAGAGTGGTTTTTTATACGAACAGAGATTTCACCCGCACCGAATTTAAAGATTTTATGTACTCCTTATCAACTTCTGATTCGGAGATGATTGCATTTATTAAAAAATTAAAAGCCCAATACAAATTAAAAATTATTGCAGTAAGCAATGAGTCCAGAGAATTAAATGATTATCGAATAAAGACTTTTAAATTGAATGAGATATTCGATTTTTTTGTGTCTTCATGTTATGTACATTTTAGCAAACCTGACGCTACGATTTTTCAAATTGCATTGGATGGCGCTCAAGTGCCCATAGAAGAAATTGTGTATATAGATAATACGGAGTTGTTTACAAATATTGCTACAGATTTAGGTATTACAAGTATTCATCATACAAATCTAAAATCAACAGCAAAGGCATTATCAAATTTAGGTTTATCTCTTCCTAAGGAAAATATTAAATTTCCCATAAAAAATACTCATAGTGAATTTTCTGACTCTACTGTTGAGGAAATAAAAATTTTAGGTATTGCATCTGATCATGGTGGATTTGAATTGAAGATTAAACTTATGGAGTTATTAGAAAAAGCTGGATATACCTTGAAAGATTATGGTGCTTATCAATTACATAAAGACGATGATTATCCTGACTTTGTAATTCCGTTATCCCAAGCCGTAGCGAATGGAGAAATTGAAAGAGGTATTGCTGTTTGTGGCAGTGGTGTGGGTGCTTGTATTGTTGCAAATAAAATTGACGGTGTACGTTCTGCCTTAATCACCGATGCATTCTCTGCGCAACAAGGTGTGGAAGATGATGATATGAATATTATGTGTCTGGGTGGAAATATAACAGGACCTGCATTAGCTTGGAAATTAGTGCAGCTATTTTTAAATGCACGGTTTAAAAATGAAGAACGATTTATAAGACGATTGAATAAGGTGACAGCAATTGAAAATGGTAATGTACAAATATGAATATTTAACAAATAAAAAGTATAAAACAACATAATGAAATAGTAGGTACATAGACTTTTGTAGTCTGAGGTGATTTTACAAATTTTCAACCTAAGTTAAATTATATCTTTAATTGTTTAATTATTATTGTAATGGTTATGGGAGCGATTTTTTTTATTGAAAATCCTTTAACCTAAATTATACGAATATGAAAGAGTCAAAATATGAATACGGCATGATTGGACTTGGCACTATGGGTCAAAATCTGGTGTTTAACATGAACGATCATGGATATAGTGTGATTGGCTTCGATAAAAAAACTTCTCAGGTGGATGCCATGAATAAAGAAGCGGGTGATAAAAAAGTATTTGCCACATCCAACCTCGAAGAATTTTTAAATGGATTGAAATCTCCCAAAGTAATTATGATGCTGGTGCCTGCCGGGAAAATTGTGGATGATGTAATTAATGAATTGAAACCGCATTTATCAAAAGAAGATTTGCTAATGGACTGCGGCAATTCGCATTTTACCGATACGAATAGAAGGATTGCACAATTACAAGATTCCGGAATTTATTTTATGGGTGTAGGAATTTCAGGTGGTGAATTAGGTGCGAGAAATGGTCCGAGTATTATGCCCGGTGGTTCTGAAAAAATCTATGATCGTGTTGCTAAAATGCTGGAAGATATTTCTGCAAAAGTGAATAACGAACCCTGTGTAACATGGCTGGGGCCGGGCTCTGCCGGACATTATGTGAAAATGGTACACAATGGAATTGAGTATGGAATTATGCAACTCATTTCTGAAGTGTATCACATCATGAAAAAATGTGGTGGTTTAAATAATGATGAGATACATGCTGTGTTTTCAAAATGGAATCAAGGGAAATTGCAATCCTATCTCATAGAAATTACAGCGAATATTTTTACTCAGAAAGATGAGTTCAGCGATAATAGAATTATTGATTTAATTGTGGATAGTGCAAAACAAAAAGGAACCGGTGCATGGACTTCTGAAGATGCGATGCATTTACAAGTACCAATTCCTGTAATTGATATTGCAGTTTCCATGCGTGATTTATCTGCATTGAGAAATGATCGTGATGATGCGCATTCTGCATTAGTAATTCCTGAAAAGAAATTTGATGGGGATAATAATGAATTAGTGAAATGGTTAGAAGATGCCCTTTATTTTTCTATCATCACTACCTATGCGCAAGGAATGGCATTATTACAAGCGGCATCTGATAAGTATAATTACAATTTAAATGTAGAAAATATTGCGGCGATATGGAGAGGTGGTTGTATTATTCGTGCGGCATTATTGGAAGACATTCGCACGGCATTTTTACATCAGCCGAAACTATCAAATTTGATGTGGAGTGAAACCTTCTCAAAAAAATTTATTCAATCGCAAACAGATCTGCGCAAGGTGATACAAACCGGTGTTGAATATGGAATTCCAATTCCGGCAATGATGGGAGCATTAGGATATTTTGATAGTTACAGAAGTGGTTGGTTGCCAGCAAATTTAATTATGGCACAACGAGATAATTTTGGTGCACATACTTATGAGCGCACAGATAGAGAAGGAACTTTTCATACACAGTGGAATCAAATAAAATAATATGTCAACTCATAAAAAAACAGACCCTACAATTATTGTTATTCTTGGCGCTACGGGTGATTTAACCTGGCGAAAATTAATTCCTGCAATCTATAATCTTTGGTTAGATAACTGGATACCTGAAGAGTTTGCAATTATTGGTGTAAGTCGAAGTAAAAGTACAGATGCGGAATTTAAAAAACACCTACATGAAGGTGTGAATAAATTTTCACGACGTGGAAAAACAAAAAAAGGTGATTGGGAAAAGTTTGCAAATTTTTTGAGCTATCAGCAAGGCGAGTTCAAAGCAAACACAACTTATTCTACATTGAAAAAACAAATAGCTGCTCTTGAAAAAAAATGGAATGTAACTGCCCATCGTGTGTTTTATCTTGCTGTTCCGCCCAATGCATTTGAAGAAATTGCCATGAAGGTAGGTTCGGCTGGACTTGCAGATAGTAAATTAAAAAGCAGAATAGTTGTAGAGAAACCTTTTGGACATGATTTGAAAAGTGCGATTGAATTAAATGCATTATTACATTCCAAATATGATGAATGCCAGATCTATCGTATTGATCATTATCTCGGCAAAGAAACGGTGCAGAATATTCTTGCATTCCGTTTTGCAAATGCATTATTTGAACCGATTTGGAATCGGAATTATATTGATCATGTACAGATAACAGTATCTGAAGCATTAGGTGTGGAACTCAGAGGAAATTATTACGAAACTTCAGGGGCATTGAAGGATATGATTCAAAATCATTTGCTGCAATTATTTTGTCTTATTGCAATGGAGCCACCTATTTCTTTTGATGCCGATGAAGTGCGCAATAAAAAAGTGGATGTGCTGAATGCAGTGCGTGAAATTAAACCGGAGCAAGTACATAAAATTGCTGTGCGAGGTCAATATGGTGATGGATGGATAAAAGGAAAAAAAGTAAAAGCATATCGGTTGGAACCAGATGTATCGGAAACATCTAATATTGAAACGTTTGCTGCAGTAAAATTATTTATAGACAATTGGCGCTGGCAGGGAGTACCATTTTATTTGCGTACAGGAAAACGCATGGATGAATCAATTTCTGTAATTACAATTCAGTTTAAACCGGTGCCGCATCATTCATTTCCTGTGGAAGCAATTGAAAATTGGCAATCGAATAAACTCATTTTAAATATTCAACCATGGATGGGAATACGTTTAAATTTTCAGGCAAAGCAACCCGGATTAGATATGCTTTTAAATCCTGTAGATATGTTATTTAATTATCATGATACTTATACCGGAGGAACACCGGAAGCTTATGAAACTTTATTACTTGATATTTTTCAGGGAGATGCTACATTATTTATGCGGGGAGATCAGGTGGAAGCAGCTTGGGCTTTACTGATGCCTGTTGTCAATGCTTGGAAAGGAAATTCTTCTCCTAACTTTCCGAATTATGATGCGGGTTCTGAAGGCCCGGATGATGCAGATGCTTTAATTGCAGTGGATGGTAATCATTGGATAACAATTCCTTTTGAAAAAAATGAAATTGAAACAGCAAAATAACATTAGTGTATTTAAATCGAAAACTGCATTGGCTAAAGCTGCTGCGGAATTGATGATTGAAATAGCTGAGAAGGCTATTAAAAAATATGGAAAATTTTCTTTGGTATTATCAGGGGGAAGTACGCCGGAAAATTTATTTTCTCTATTGGCAACTCCGGATTATCGTGATAAAATTGATTGGAAAAATACATTTATTTTTTGGGGAGATGAGCGTTTCGTTCCAGAGAATGATGATTTAAATAATTCTTATAAAGCCAAAAATTTATTACTGGATCATTTAACCATTCCATCAAAAAATATATTTCCCATTCCGGTGAATATCAGTCCTGACCTTGCTGCAAAAAAGTATGAGATTACAATACAAAAATTCTTTGGAAAAGAAACTCCCCGATTCGATTTGATCTTTCTTGGGCTGGGAGAAGATGGACACACCGCATCTTTATTTCCCGGAAGTGATATTGTTTTTGAAAAAAATAAGCTTATAAGAGAGGTGTATGTTGCAGATCAAAAAATGTATCGCATTACAATGACAGCCGTATTAATTAATAAGGCAAATAATATTGTTTTTCTGGTGGAAGGAAAAAATAAAGCAGCGATATTAAATACTGTTTTAAATGCGCCAAGAAATCCTGAAAAATTTCCCGCTCAAATAATTCATGCGGATGCAGGTTATTTATATTGGTATGTAGATGAAAAAGCAGCAGCATTGTTAGCTGATTGAAAACAATACAAATACAATAAGAAATTGAAAAGCTACATAGAAGAATTTATAATTAAACTGAATTACTTTATTTTTCTTAATATTAGAATAATCAATTGAGTTATAAATCTTCTTTTTCCGGAAGAGTTGATGAGAAACTTTTGGAAAATAATATTGTGGAGTTTTAATTAAAAAATGTAATTCGAAATATTTCAATAATTAATAATAGAAAAAATAAAGTACAATGAGAATAAATCCTCAGGCAGGGAAACCTGCAGAACAAAATATTTTAGTAAATATTCCACGACTGGTAACTAAATATTATACAGGTAAGCCAGATTATAAAGTGCCTTCAGAGCGGATTGCATTTGGTACTTCAGGCCATCGGGGTTCTTCATTACATAATTCGTTTAATGAAAATCATATACTTGCAATTACACAAGCAATTTGTTTTTATCGCAATGAGCAAAAAATAGATGGGCCATTATTTCTTGGTTTTGATACACATGCACTTTCTGCTCCTGCCTTTGCAACTACTATGGAAGTATTAGCAGCAAATAATATAGATGTGATGATTGCAACGGATGATGAATATACACCAACACCTGCTATCTCTCATGCAATTTTGCAATATAATAATGGACGCAAAAATGGTTTGGCAGATGGTATTGTAATTACGCCTTCACACAATCCACCGGATGATGGAGGCTTTAAATATAATCCTACGAATGGTGGCCCAGCATCCAGCACAATAACAAATTGGATTGAGGCAAAAGCAAATGAATTGTTAGAAAATAATCTGCAATCCGTAAAAAGAATTGCTCTTAAAAAAGCATTGTCTGCATCCACTACACATCGTCATGATTATTTACATAATTACATTAAAGATTTAGGGAATGTAATTGACATGAATCTAATTCGTGATTCAAAAATTAATATAGGAGTAGATCCGCTGGGTGGTGCAGGAGTAAATTATTGGGAGCCTATTGCAGAACATTATAAACTTAATCTCACTGTAGTAAATAAAAAAGTAGATCCCACATTTAGTTTTATGACTGTTGATTGGGATGGGAAAATTCGCATGGATCCATCTTCGTCTTATGCTATGCAGGGATTGATTGCAATGAAGGATCGCTTTGATATTTCTTTTGCATGTGATACCGATCATGATCGCCACGGCATTGTTTCAAAAAGTGTGGGGTTGTTAAATCCAAATCATTTTTTATCTGTTGCGGTATTTTATTTACTACAACATCGTCCGCAATGGAATACCAATGCTGCTGTTGGAAAAACAGTAGTAACTACTCAACTGATTGATCGCATTGCAGAAAAATTAAAACGTAAAGTATATAATGTGCCTGTCGGTTTCAAATGGTTTGCAGATGGATTAGTAGATGGTTCACTTTGTTTTGTTGGTGAAGAAAGTGCAGGGGCATCTTTTTCAAGATTAAATGGAAATGTTTGGACAACAGATAAAGATGGATTTATACCTGCATTATTATCTGCGGAAATAATGGCGAAAATGCAAAAAGATCCGAGTGATATTTATAAAGAAATTACAGATGAATTTGGTAAACCTTTTTATGATCGCATTGAAGCAAAAGCATCTCCGGCACAAAAAGAAAAAATAAAAAATCTTTCCGAATCACAAATCAAACATAAAGAACTTGCAGGCGAAACAATTGAAAAAATAGTAACTACTGCTCCGGGAAATAATGCATCCATTGGTGGTTTGCAAGTGATAACTAAGAATGGTTGGTTTGCAGCAAGACCTTCCGGTACTGAAGATATTTATAAAATTTATGTAGAAAGTTTTTTGAGTAAAGAACATATGAATAAAATTATTGATGAAGCGCAGACTATTGTGAATGCTGCTATATAGTTGAATAAACAGAGGCATGAAATTAAAATTGAATTCGGAAACGACCGCACTCATATCCAATATGAGAAAAATGTTGAATGTAAATGGGAGCACACCAAATTATTTAACTGAAGAACCCATGCGGGACGAGCTGTTTAGTTCTGATCAAATGATTCAATTTGGTAAGGCACTCGCAGCACGACATGTAATCAGTACTAAGCCATCCAAAGACCATTTATTAAAAAGACTTGCGAATAATGAAATTGTGTTGCAGGAAATTCGTAAGCTCATCACCGATGCAATTAAAAAGGATTATCAGATAACACCTGCGGGTGAATGGTTGATTGATAATTTTTATTTGATAGAAGAACATATCCGCATTGCTAAAACACATTTTCCAAAACATTACAGTGAAGATTTACCACAAATTATTATAGGTAAATCCACAGGTATTACTCGCAGCTATGATATTGCTCTCCAAGTAATTTCTCATAATGATGGAAGAATAGATATTGAAAATCTCAGTAATTTTTTAGAAGCATATCAAACCGTTACCAATTTAAAATTGGGTGAATTGTGGTCTATTCCTATTATGTTGCGATTGGCATTGATAGAAAATATCCGTCGTGTTTCTGCACGATTTGCCAATGATAGAATGGAAAGAGATTTGGCGAATTATTGGGCGTTAAAAATGATTGAAACTGCTGAAACTGCACCAAAAGAAATTGTAATTGCATTGGCAGATATGGCAAGGTCCAACCCGCCAATTAAAAGTGCGTTTGTAGCAGAATTAATTCGTCAGTTAAGAGGTAAAGGACCTGATCTCGCATTAGTATTAAATTGGGTGGAGCAGCAATTATCCGGCAGTGGATTAACCGGTGCAGAAATGGTAAATGCCGAAAATCAAAAGCAGGCAGCAGATCAGGTTTCTATAAGTAATAGTATTGGAAGCTTGCGCACACTTGCATCCATTGACTGGAGAAATTTTGTTGAATCTCACAGTATAGTAGAAAAAATATTGTTGCAGGATAATAATGGAATTTATGGCAACATGGATTTTTCTACACGAGATCATTATCGGCATGTGGTTGAGCACATTGCTAAAAAAAGTGCATTGAGTGAAGAAGGTGTTGCGCAAATTGCAATTCAATTAATGCATGAAGACAGATCAACTGTAGGCAGTGATCCACGAACAGCACATGTGGGATATTATTTAATTGGAAAAGGAGTAAGCGATACAAAGAAGAGAGTAAAAATGCATATGTCAGGAATAGACAAAATGCAAAATTATTTTAAACGTCATGCACTGTTCTTTTATATTACTTCAATTTTATTAATCTCATTTGCAATTGGGGCTGCCATTTTCTTAAAAGTATTTTCTGAAACTTCAGATACCTGGGTGCTTGTATTAGTGAGTATTCTTGCTATAATTAGTGCAAGTCAACTGGCTATTTCAGTAGTAAATTTTTTCACAACACTATTAGTGAAACCTAACCTGCTGCCGAGAATGGATTTTTCCGATAATATTCCTGAATCGGCAAGTACCTTAATTGTTGTACCTACATTACTTTCCAATATAGATGATCTAGAATATTTAATTGAATCATTAGAGGTTAGATTTTTAGCCAACAGAAAAAACAATTTATACTTCGGTTTATTAACTGATTTCACGGATGCTGCACAAGAAAAATCTGATGAAGATGAATTAATATTAGATGCTGCAAAAAAAGGTATTGAAGCTCTCAATAGAAAATATCAAAGAGATAAGAATGATTTGTTTTTACTTTTTCACCGGCCAAGAATTTGGAATCCCAATGAAAATGTTTGGATGGGATATGAAAGAAAACGAGGGAAACTTTCTGATTTAAATTTATTATTAAGAGAAAATTCGAGTGAACATTTTTCATTGATTGTAGGGGATCAATCTATTTTCCCGAAAATAAAATATGTAATTACATTAGATACTGATACTAAGCTACCCTTAAATACTGCATGGAAATTAGTAGCCTCAATGGCTCATCCTTTAAATCGTGCATGGTATGATGAAAAAAAGAAACGTGTTACGAAAGGCTATGGAATTTTACAACCAAGAGTAACTATTAGTTTACCGGATATTTCAAGTTCCAGATATAGAAAAATGCATGGCAACGAACCCGGTATTGACCCCTATACCCGAGCATCTTCGGATGTGTATCAGGATTTATTTGGCGAGGGATCTTTTATCGGAAAAGGTATTTACGATGTAGATATTTTTCATAAAGTTTTGGAAAGGAAATTTCCTGAAAATCGTATTCTTAGTCACGATCTTTTAGAAGGCTGTTATATACGTTCCGGATTATTAAGTGATGTACAATTGTTCGAAAAATATCCGCCTACATATCGTGCAGATATGAAAGTGAGATTACGCTGGTTGCGAGGGGATTGGCAGATTATATCCTGGCTATTTCCGGTAGTGCCCGGCCCGCAAAAGCAACGTTATAAAAATCCCATTTCCGGATTATCCCGTTGGAAAATATTTGATAATATCCGCCGCAGTTTTGTACCGATAGCACATACGTTATTTTTGTTATTAGCATGGTTTGTTCTTCCTTCTGTATTGTTCTGGACAATTGCTGTTTCACTGATTATTGTGTTCCCGATTTTTATTACAACTCTCTTTGATATTTTTAGAAAACCCAAAAATGTGTTACTGCGATATCATGTAAAAAATTCTTATCAAAATCTACAGGAAATTACTGTTAAAACTTTATTCACTCTTATTAGTCTGCCTTATGAAGCCTATGCAAATTTGAGAGGAATATTGAGAACACTATGGCGGATGTTGATTTCTAAAAAATATTTATTGGAATGGGAGCCATCCGCAAATACTTCAAAAGAATATCAATCGAGTTTAGCAGCCGCATATGCTACGATGTGGGTAGAGCCTTTTCTCACCGTTGCAGTATTTACTTATTTATGTTTATATGCACCCGAGAAACTTTATATCACCGCACCAATTTTATTTCTATGGATTGCTGCGCCACTTATCACATGGATTACCAGTAAGCCAAAAGCAAAACCTGTTTCCACATTATCTGATGATCAACATATTTTTCTTCAGAAACTGGCGAGAAAAACCTGGAATTTCTTCGAGCAATTTGTAGTGTCAACAGATAGTTGGTTACCTCCGGATAATTATCAGGAACAACCCGTTGAACTGATTGCTCACCGCACTTCGCCAACCAATATTGGAATTGCATTATTGGCGAATTTAAGTGCTTATGAATTTGGATATATTACTATCGGGAAGTTTATTGAACGCTCTACAAATACTTTGAAAACCATGAAAATAATGGAGCGTTATAATGGTCATTTTTATAATTGGTATGACACACAAACTCTGCATCCACTTTATCCAAAATATATTTCAACTGTGGACAGTGGAAATCTTGCAGGACATTTGTTGGTTTTGAAACAAGGATTATTCGCAATTCCACATCAACCAATATTCAGATTAAAATTATTTGAAGGAATTCGGGATACTTTAGGTGTGCTTTTAGATACATTAACTGAAACAAAACAGCAGATACCTGAATCGCTGATGAATGATTTGAATGCAATCTGCGAAACAGAAATTTCTTCTATTTTAGAAATTAAAAAACAGTATGAAGATTTAGATATACAAATTCGAAATTTTCTAAATGAATTAACGGAGGAAACCAATACTGAAACAATTCGGTGGAAGCAAATGCTTATCGAAGATTTAGATGAAATACATCAACATTTTTTATTTTTTAAACCGTGGATTTTATTACAAAATGGCCCGGCTGAATTTAAAAATATTTCTACACCGGAAATATCTTTTACCTGGCATACCTTATTAAGGAAAACAATTGAACTGCAGACCAATGTAAACGGAAAGCAGAATTCATATAACACTACGATTGAAAAAGAATGGTTTGAAATAATGCATTTCGCATTAGCACAATCAATAAATGCTATCGGTGAATTAATTATTACATCAAAAAATTTTGCAGATCAATGCGATGAATTTGCGGATATGCAATGGGATTTTCTGTATGATAAAAATAGCCATCTGTTCACCATTGGTTATAATGTACATGATCACCGCATTGATCCCAGCTATTATGACTTACTCGCATCTGAAGTACGGCTTTGCATATTTGTTTGTATTGCACAAGGTAAACTTCCTGAAGAAAGTTGGTTTGCATTGGGTCGCTTATTAACTAATCTGGAAGGTGAATCTATTTTATTATCATGGAGTGGTTCCATGTTCGAATATTTAATGCCGCTGTTAGTGATGCCTACTTTTGAAAATACATTGCTTGATGAAACTTATAAAGCAGCAGTGGACTGGCAAATTAAATACGGTAAAAAAACCGGCAGGCCTTGGGGTATTTCTGAGTCAGGTTACAATATGATTAATGCAAGTTCTAATTACCAATATCGTGCATTTGGTGCACCCGGTTTGGGATTAAAACGTGGTTTGGAAGAAGACACTGTTATAGCACCTTATGCCACAGTAATGGCATTGATGGTAGAACCTAAAAAAGCTTGTGAAAATCTGGAGTTGCTGCACAAAAAAGGTATTGAAGGAAGATATGGATTTTATGAAGCAGTGGATTACACACCTTCACGTTTACCTCGTGGTCAATCAAGGGCAATAGTTTATTCATTCATGACGCATCACCATGGTATGAGTTTATTATCCTTAGCGTATTTGCTATTGGATAAACCTATGCAAAAATTGTTTGAAGCGGAGCCACAGTTTAAAGCAACACTGTTATTATTACAAGAAAGAGTACCAAAAGCTACTGCTGCTTTTGCGCATACTACTTCGCTTGAGGATATTAATTATAAGGCAACTGCTCAGGAAACCAGAATACTGCAAACTGCTTTCACTCCTATTCCTGAAATACAATTATTATCCAATGGTAAATATCATTTAATGATAAGTAATGCAGGTGGTGGATATAGCCGCTGGAAAGATATTGCCATCACTCGCTGGCATGATGATGTTACTTGCGATAACTGGGGCTCATTCTGTTACATCCGTGATGTGAAAGAAGATACAATTTGGTCCAATACGCTTCAACCTACACTTAAAAAAACATTGAAGTATGAAGTTGCTTATTCGCAAGGTCGGGTAGATTTCCATATTTCTCAGCACGAAATAGATGTACATACGGAAATTGTGGTTTCTCCTGAAGATGATATTGAAATGCGCAGATTGCATTTAACACATTGCGGAGATAAACCCAAAACTATTGAACTGACAAGTTATGCAGAAGTAGTATTAGCCCCTGCAATTTCTGATTTGATGTCGCCGGCTTTTAGCAAACTGTTTGTTCAAACTGAAATTTTACCTAATCAAAATGCGATCATCTGCACACGTCGGCCAAGGTCTGCCGATGAACATGCACCCTGGATGTTTCATTTGATGGTTGCCGAAGGCAGAGAACCGGAAGAAATATCCTATGAAACAGACCGCATGGCATTTATCGGCCATGGCAATACAATAGTAAAACCGCAAGCGATGAAACCCGGTAAACTTGGCGGAGGGCAGGGTTCTGTATTAGATCCAATTGTAGCTATTCGGTATAGAATTACAATTCAACCTGAAGAGACAATTACAATTGATATGGTAACCGGAATTGCAGAAACAAAAGAAGGTTGTCAGAATTTAATCAATAAGTATTACGATAATAAATCCCATAAGGATAGAGTGTTTGAATTGGCTTGGTCGCATAGTCAGGTAGTGCTTCATCATTTAAATGCATCAGAGCGGGAAGCCCAGTTATTTAGCAGATTGGCAAGTTCAATATTATATCCGAATTCCTTATTCCGGGCGGATCCTACGGTGCTTATAAATAACCGCAGACAGCAATCCGGCTTGTGGGGATATGCTATATCGGGAGATTTGCCTATCGTGTTATTGATAGTAGAAAGTCAGGAAAATATTGCCTTAGTGCATGATATGATTCAAGCCCATGCTTATTGGAGATTGAAAGGATTAGTGGTGGATCTTGTAATTTGGAATGAAACACATTATGGTTACCGGCAATCCTTTCAAAGTGATATTGAAGCACTTATTCCTCCAGAGTTATTGGGAAAAAAAGGTGGAGTATTTATTATGGCATCCGATCAGATTCCAAATGAGGATCGCATTTTATTCCAAACTGTAGCTCGTATTATTATTTCCGATTCTGTAGGTTCTTTAGCAGATCATGTGAATAAAAAAGAAATTGCAAAAGTGCTTGTACCTCGTATTGCACAAAGCGAATCCTATCCTCGTTCTGAAGCAACACTTCCATTGCCAAAGGATCTCCTCTTCTTTAATGGAAAAGGTGGATTTTCTGCGGATGGAAAAGAGTATGTGATCATATCTGATAATGAAAATAGAACACCGGTACCTTGGGTGAATGTAATTGCAAATCCAAATTTTGGAACCGTAATTTCAGAAAGTGGCTCCACATATACCTGGACTGAAAATGCGCATGAATTGAGATTAAGTACCTGGAGCAATGATCCGGTTTCGGATACCAGCGGAGAAGCGTTTTATATAAGAGATGAAGAGGGCGGACATGTTTGGTCAACTTCATTATTGCCAGCCGGAGGTGCGTCTCCATATATTACCCGACATGGTTTTGGTTACAGTGTGTTTGAACATTTGGAAGATGGAATACATACTGAAATGACTGTGTTTGTGGATATAGAATCGGCTGTGAAATTCAATGTAATAAAAATTAGAAATAAAAGTGGCAGACCTCGCAATTTATCTGCCACCGGATATATTGAATGGGTGTTGGGTGATGTCAGAACAAAAACTGCAATGCATATTCACACCGAAATTGATCCGGACAGCAAAGCCTTATTTGCAAAAAATCAATACAATACAGAATTCAATTGCAGGGTAGCATTTTTTGATGTGGATTATTTGAAAAAATCTTATACAGGAGATCGAACAGAATTTTTGGGACGCAATGGAAATCTTAAAAAACCGGATGCTTTAACACGAATGAAGTTGTCGGGAAAAGTTGGTCTGGCGTTAGATCCCTGTGGTGCAATTCAAGTTCCTTTATTCCTGGCAGATGGTGAAGAGCAGGAAGTTATTTTCCGCATTGGTGCCGGCAAAGATGAAACGGATGCAATTGCATTAAGCAAGACATTTCGGGGTAAAGAGAAAGCAATAGATGCATTGCAAAAAGTAAAAGCATATTGGGCAAAAACTATTAATGCATTTCAAGTAGAAACACCGGATACGGCTATCAATTTAATTACCAACGGTTGGCTTACATATCAAACACTTTCCTCAAGACTTTGGGGTCGCAGTGGATTTTATCAGTCTGGCGGTGCATTTGGTTTCCGAGATCAATTGCAGGATGTAATGTCGCTACTTCATACCAGACCTGAACTTGCCCGTAAACAGATTTTACTTTCAGCTTCACGACAATTTAAAGAAGGAGATGTGCAGCATTGGTGGCATCCGCCTGTTGGCAGGGGAGTGAGAACAAGAATTTCTGATGATTATTTATGGCTTCCTTTTGTAACAAATTATTATCTAAAACATACCGACGATACTTCAATATTAGATGTATCCATTGATTTCTTGGATGGCAGATTATTAAACCCGGGAGAGGAATCTTATTATGATTTACCCTTGCTGGCTCATGCTCCTGCTTCATTGTATAATCATTGTGTTCGGGCAATTAAACATGGACTTAATTTCGGTGAACATGGTTTGCCTTTAATAGGTACCGGCGATTGGAATGATGGCTTTGATAAAGTGGGTAAAGAAGGGAAGGGAGAAAGTGTATGGCTTGCATTTTTCCTGTATGAAATTTTGGATGAGTTTGCACAAACGGCAAGTTTACATAATGATGAATCCTTTGCAGAAACATGCAAAGTAGAAGCAACAAAATTGAAAGCGAATATTGATAAAAGTGCGTGGGATGGTGAATGGTATAAGCGTGCTTGGTTTGATGATGGAACTCCGCTGGGATCTAAAACCGATGAAGAATGTATGATTGATTCTATCTCTCAAAGTTGGTCGGTATTATCAGGTGGTGGTAATGAAAAATTAATTGAAACCGCAATGAATTCTGCTTATAAAAATTTAGTGGAACAAGAAGTGGGTATTATAAAATTACTTACACCTGCATTCGATAAATCTGAATTGGATCCGGGTTATATCAAAGGATATGTTCCGGGAGTAAGAGAAAACGGTGGCCAATATACACATGCTGCAATATGGATGATAATGGCATTTGCCAAACTAGGAAATAATGCCCGTGTGTGGGAATTATTAAATATGATAAATCCGGTTAATCATGGAAAAAATGCAGAAGATGTTGCGGTTTATAAAGTAGAACCTTATGTGCTTGCAGCCGATGTATATTCCCGTGACCCACATGCCGGTCGTGGCGGATGGACTTGGTACACAGGTTCCGCAGCATGGTTATATCGTTTAATTACAGAATCATTTCTTGGTATTCACAAAGAAGGAAATACACTAAAAATTATTCCTTGCATTCCCGAAGAATGGAATTCCTATAAAGTAAATTATCGCTATTATGATAAACATTATCATATCGAAATAATTAAAGCCGATGGGAAAATAAAAGTGATTGTGGATGGCGTGGAGTTGAAGGGGAATGTGATTGAGTTGGAAGGGAATGGAGAGGTAGAACCTTTGGATATATCATCAGAAAGTGTAGAGTAAAATGATGAAAAGAATTAAATAAAAATGTTGATGTAATTATTAAATAGAAAAATAGATTTTATAATATTCCAATTTGAGTCGATATTCCTTTATCACTAAAGCGGATTAATGGGTGTATGACTTATCAGGCATTGATTGCTATTTTCAGTGTTAGTGAATGAATGCTCATTCAAATGTAGGGATTAAATCCTTTAATTATTTCCTCGATACAAAATATCGAAAAGATAAAATCCAGCTTGTTTTCATGGGTTACTTCGCTGGTTATTTCGCTCAACTTCCATCATTCTTCTTCCATTTTTTTATTCTCCAATCTATGTTTTGCAATCGCAATGGCTTCATGCAGTTTTTGTTGCAGCAGTTCTTTGCTGGGCAGTTCGGTAAGGTATTGTGCCACTTGTATTCCGGTGGCATCCATTTCAAGCAGTTCTACCATTTCATTGCTTTTATCGGCACAAAGTATTAAGCCAATAGGGGCTTGTTCGTGTTCCTGCTGTTCATATTTGGCCAGCCAGCGCAAGTACAATTCCATCTGGCTTTTATGGCTGTGTTCAAACTTGCCTAATTTTAAATCAATGGCTACCAGCCTGCGTAGTTTGCGGTGGTAAAACAGCAGGTCAATATAGTAATCAGTATCATCCACTGTAATACGCTTTTGCCTTGCCATAAAAGCAAAATCGTTACCCAGTTCTAAAATAAAAAGCTGCAATTGGTAAACAATAGTTTGTTCTAAATCTTTTTCGCTGTAGGTATCTGCCAAGCCTAAAAAATCTAACAGGTAAGGGTCTTTAAAAACCAACGGCAAACTTATTTCTTGTGTGGTTCTTAGTTTTTCTAAATCGTTTTGTATGGTTAGCTCCGGCTTTTTACTAATGGCAGTGCGCTCAAATAGCATGGAGTTAATGCGTTCCTGTAATTGCCGGCTACTCCAACGTTCATTGGCACAAATTTCCAAATAAAATTCCCTTTGGATTTCATCTTTCAGATACATAATGGTTCGGATATGTGTCCAGCTCATTTGTCTCCGCACTGCGGAGACAATTTGAATTTTGGTAAAAGTCTCCGCACTGCGGAGACAATGCCTTAATGTTTTTTCATGCCAACCCTTGCCATACGTCTCCGTCAATTCTTGCGACAGTGTCCAAAGAATCTGTTTGCCGTATGCTGCCCTTTTATCGTTCAGCAAAAATTGGCTAATGTGTTTGCCAATATTCCAATAGAGCATTGTGATTTCTGCATTCACCGCCACAGCTACCCGCTGACGGCTGCTTTCAATCAGATGCTTTATATCCGTAAATAAAAACTGCTCGGTTTCTTGTAATTGTTTAGTCATTGCGTTTATGAAATAAGGATAAAATAATCATTTCCCAATACAAAATTTCGAAAAGATAAAATCCAGCATATCCTCATGTGTTACTTCGCCGGTTATTTCACCGATATAATTTAATGCGCTGCGGATATGTAATGCAGTGAACTCTCCACTCACTTTATTTTCTACTGCATTTATAATTTCTTGCAATGCTTCTTTTGCTTTTTGCAATGCTTCTAAATGACGAATATTGGAAACAATAGCACTTTCGGTATAGGAATTATTCTGAATTACTTTTTTATACATCATCTCTTTCAACTCATCCAAATTGGTATGTTCTAATGATGAAATATAACAGTCGGGTTCTAATGCAAAAAATTTTGAGAATTTATAGCCTGCATCATGCTTATCAATTTTATTTGCAACCAATAATAACTTATCTCCTGTTTCAATTAATGCATTCAAATCATTTTTTACTTCTTCGGGGGTCATTGTATTTACATCAAACAAATAAATTAATAATGTAGAAGTTTTTATTTTCTCCATTGTTTTTTCTACACCCATTTTTTCAATGATATCTGTTGACTCACGAATTCCCGCTGTATCAATCATGCGGAAATTAATACCGTGAATATTTAATTCTTCTTCAATCGTATCACGAGTGGTTCCTGCAATTTCACTTACTAAGGCACGCTCTTCATTTAATAATGCATTTAACAAAGTAGATTTACCTGCATTTGGTCTGCCGGCAATTACAGTATTCACTCCCAACTTAATTACATTACCTAATTGAAAAGAAAGTATTAATTGATCAATAACTTCTTTTATTTTTTCAGTCAGTTTTACTAAATGTGAACGATCTGCAAACTCCACATCTTCTTCACTGAAATCCAATTCCAATTCTATCAATGAACCAAACTCAATTAATTTATACCGCAAATTTTTTAATGTTTCAGAATAGCCGCCACGCATTTGTTGCAATGCAAGTTGATGTGATGCTTTTGTTTCTGATGCAATTAAATCTGCCACAGCTTCTGCTTGTGATAAATCCATTTTGCCATGTAAAAATGCACGCATTGTAAACTCACCTGCTTTAGCTAATCGTGCACCATTACTAACTAATAATTGAAGAATGCGTTGCGTAATATAAATTGAACCATGACAAGAAATTTCAACAACATCTTCACCGGTATAAGATTTTGGTGATTTAAAAATTCCGATAACCACTTCATCAATTTTTTCATCACCGGATTTTATTATTCCGAAATGCAATGTATGTGAATCTGCTTTTGTGAGATCTGTTCCTGAAAAAATAGAATTTGCAATGTGAAGAGCTTCATTTCCTGATAATCGTAATACTGCAATTGCGCCGACACCGGGAGCCGTGGACAACGCTGCAATTGTATCTTCCGTCAACATGATTGTAAAGTTACATATTGTAATTACATCGCTTCTTAATTATCATTGACATTGAATAGAGAATTATGCTGAACAATCAACAAGTAAAAAAAGGAAATTTAATTATTGTAGTAATGCTAATAATGGTTCTTGTTATGTTATTGCCTGTTGCTATTGGTGCATTAATAAGTGGAGTTTGGTTTTTGGGTTTGCCGTTAATGGTTTCATGTATTTTAATTGGTTGGGGCATTTATAAAAAGTTTAAGGAACATAGCAAAGCAGAAATTATAATTCCAGAGAAAAAAGATAATACGCATCCTCATTCACCAGATCAAGAAAAAAATTCTGATATATTAATTCTGGGAGAGTGGATAATAGATGCTGAAAGCTGGAAGCAATTTATAATTACTGAAAAAAAATTGCGCAATGAAGATTCTATTTATTTATTTATTGGCGCAATAGTAATGGGTACAATGGGTTTAATGGCTGCCAGAGATGTGAATCTAATTACAGCAATATTATTTGCAAGTGCAATTGGCTTAATAGTTGTCTGGCTACGCAGATATTTTGCAATAAAGAATTTGAAAATGCAAATGCTTACACCGAGACAAATAGTAATTACACCAACAACAGTTTTTATTAATGCACAAGCGTTTACTTTAATTGGTGAAAACAGATATTTAAGGAAAGTGGAAATGATGAATAAAAATCAGCAAGATATAATTGAATTCACTATAGGATGGGAAACACGCAAAGGACATACTTTTGATGAATTGAGAATCCCGGTTGCGTCAAGTAACTTTACACAAGCAGAAAATATTTTAAATTATTTTAATAAAACACAATAAACTATGAAAAACATTAGCACCACAATTCTTAGTATTTTAATTATCACAACCACAGTGTCGGCACAATTGCGTCCTGGTGAAATTGGTTATAATCCTGCAATAGAAAAAGTGTATGCAGCTCTGCGTATTCAAAAAATAAATACATTTCAAACGAATCCTGAATATGGCAATGAAGAGTTTTTATACGCTATTGGTTTGGTAGATGAAAGCGGAAAAATTACAGAAGAAAAATATCCTTCTTTAGATAATTATTTCTCTACAGACGACGAAGGTTATGGCGATGATACCTCTCATTATTTTTATGAATACACATCCGATAATTTGATTAAACATATCACTTCATTAGATTTTGATTTGAATACTGTGGAAACCTATTTTGTATATAACGAAAAAGGAAAACTTGTGGAAAAAACCGAAGGTGGTGCAGAAGCAAGACGTTATACTTTCGAGTATGATGATAAAGGAAATATTACAAAAGCAAAAGGTCAGACTCCGGTTTATACAAGTGGTGAAAAAGGAACTCCGGTAGATATTCAAAGCTGGAAGGATGTGGATTTATACACTTATAAATATAACGATAATAATCAACTGATAGAAACACAATTTAAATATGGCAATGAGTTTTCTTATAAGATTTTATATACTTATGAAAGTTCAAGAATAAGTGGTTTTAAAATGTATTCGGATGAGAAATCTAAAACACCTGATAATATAAACACACTCACTTATAATTCTAATGGTACATTAGATAAAATGGTTGTGGTTTCAAATCTGAATAATACTCGCATCACTTACAGATGTGCATACGACAGTAAATAATATGTATTAATTGCAAAGAAGAATTTTGATATGAAGATTTTGATGGTGTGTTTGGGGAATATTTGTCGCAGTCCGATTGCAGAAGGTGTTATGCGACATAAGATTGAACAGCATGGATTGGATTGGCAAGTAACTTCTTGCGGCACGGGTGATTGGCATAGCGGCGAAGCACCACATCCGGGTGCGAGAAAAATTATGCATGCAAAAAATATGGATATCAGTAAGCAGCGAGCAAAACAATTCCATTATTCTTTTTTTAATGAGTACGATCATATTTATGCAATGGATGGTTCTAACTATCGTGACTTATTAATGCAGGCCGAAACGGAAGATGAAAAACAAAAAGTACAATTAATTATGAATCTTGTTTATCCTGAAAGAAATATCGGAATACCTGATCCTTATTATAATGAAGAGAAGTATGAAGAAGTATTTTCAATGTTGAATTCTGCATGTGATAAAATAATTGAAATTTATTCCAAGTAAATTTGCTGCATGACAATAAATAAACCCGGCATACCATCAGGCACAAGAGATTTTGGTCCGGTAGAAGTTGCAAAACGCAATTATATCATCGAAGCAATTCGCAAAGTTTATACACTCTATGGTTATCAGCCAATAGAAACTCCTGCAATGGAAAACCTGAGTACGCTTACAGGTAAATATGGTTTAGAAGGTGATAAACTGTTATTTAAAATTTTGAACTCGGGAGATTTTTTAAAAGATGCAGATGCGGAAATTTTACAGGAAAAAAGTGCGCAAAAATTATTACCTGTTATTGCAGAAAAAGGTTTGCGCTATGATCTCACCGTTCCATTTGCCCGCTATGTGGTGATGAACAAACACTTAATTACATTTCCTTTTAAACGATATCAAATACAATCAGTGTGGCGTGCAGACCGACCACAAAAAGGACGCTATCGTGAATTTTATCAATGTGATGCAGATGTAATTGGAAGTAAAAGTTTGGTATTAGATGCAGAGCTTGTGCAGATAATTCAAGATGTGTTTTCGCAGTTGAATGTTTCAGTTACGATACGATTAAATAATAGAAAAATTCTGGACGGTATAAGTGAATACATCGGTGAAACAGAAAAGAATTTATTCTTAACTGTTGCCATCGATAAATTAGATAAGATAGGAATAGAAGGTGTAGAAAAAGAATTATCGGCAAACGGATTTAATGCTGCGCAAATTGAAAAAATAATTTCAGTAATTGCTATTGATGGAACAACGGCTGAAAAAATTTCTGCATTGGAAAAAATATTTACTGGTGAAAAAGGGAAGGAAGGATTGAAAGAATTAAAAGAATTATTCAGCTACATACCCCCAACAAAAAATTCTGCAATACAAATTCAATTTGATCTCACCCTTGCACGAGGATTAAGTTATTATACCGGTACTATCTATGAAGTAATAGCCAATGATGTAAAAATGGGGAGCATACTTGGTGGTGGAAGATATGATGATCTCACTGGGATTTTTGGTTTGCCGGATACAAGTGGTGTGGGAATATCTTTTGGATTAGATCGTATTTATGATGTATTAAATGAATTGAATCTGTTTCCCGCTTCTGCATTACAAGGTCCGGATGTGCTGTTGATTCCGATGGAAGATTCTGCAATTAAAATTGCCATGCAGTATGCAATGGAATTACATGCAAATAATATTGCCGCAGAATTATATCCTGAAACTGCAAATAAACTTGGTAAGAAATTTAAATACGCAGAAGCAAAAAATATTACTTACGCATTATTGGTTGGTGAAAAAGAAATAAAGGAAAATGTAGTAGCGTGTAAAAATTTAATTACCGGCGAACAAGAAAATTATTCTATAGCTCAATTCATCAGATTATTGCAAAATGGAGTTGCTGATTTTATAGATCTCAGCGAATAATATCACCCGAATAAATTCCGCATTTTATCAAAGAAATGTTTTTCCTTTTTTGTTTCATTCACATCCGGTTGAAAGTTTTTTGAAGACCTTAATTTTTCCATTGCTTTTTTCTCTTCACTACTTAAATGTCTTGGAACCCAAATATTAACCTGAATAATTTCATCGCCTTTTCCGTAAGAATTTAATCCCGGCAAACCTTTACCTTTTAATCGCAGGATATGTCCGCTTTGTGTTCCTTCAGGAATTTTAACTCGTACTTTCCCATCAATAGTTGGGACTTCTACTTGTGTTCCTAAGGCAGCATCTGCAAAGTTGATATATAAATTATGCAGCACATGATTGCCTTCCCGTTTTAAATCTGGATCTGGAATTTCTTCAATGCTAATTAATAAATCTCCATTGGGACCACCCTTATCACCGGCATTTCCTTTTCCGTTCATACTTAATTCAATACCATCGGTAACACCTGCGGGAATATCAATTGTAATTGTATCCTCTCCATAAATTTTTCCATCACCGTGACACTTAACACAATTCGCAGTTACCGTTTGTCCTGTACCATGACAAGTAGGGCAGGTTTGTGTTGTTTGCATCTGACCGAGAATAGTATTGGTAACTCGTCGTACATATCCTTGTCCATTACATGATTTACAACTGTGAAATGAACTGCTATCTTTTGCTCCACTGCCGTTGCAAGTATCACAAGTAATATATTTTTTTACTTTGATGGTTTTGCGTGCGCCTTCTGCAATTTCTTTTAAAGAAAGTTTTACTTTAATACGAATATTACTTCCCTTTCTACCAGTTGCCTGGCGACGTCCGCCACGACCACCGCCACCACCAAAAAAGTTATCGAAAATTGATTCACCGAAAATATCTCCAAACTGACTGAAGATATCTTCCATATTCATATTGCCGCCGCTAAATCCACCTGCGCCACTCATGCCTGCATGACCATACTGATCATAACGCTGTTTTTTATCAGCATTACTCAGAATATCATAGGCTTCGGCACCTTCTTTAAATTTTTCTTCTGATTCTTTATTACCCGGATTTTTATCGGGATGATATTGCAAAGCAAGTTTGCGATATGCTTTTTTTATTTCTTCAGCAGTAGCATTTTTGCTTACACCCAAAATTTCATAATAGTCTCTCTTCGCCATATTATTTTCCTACTACCACTTTTGCGTATCTGATAATCTTTTCATTTAAGGTGTATCCCTTTTCTAAAATATCTACTACTTTGCCACTCATCTTTTCTCCGGCTGCTATTTCTGTAATTGCCTCCATAGTTTCAGTATCAAAATCATCACCTATTTGCACGATGTTTTGCAGTCCTTTTGATTTGAGTATATTTTTTATTTTTTCGGAGATTAAATTCAAACCTTCTTTTACAGCATCCACATCTTTCGCTTCTTTCATCACTTGTTCCGCACGATCAATATCATCTAAAGCAGGAAGTAAATCTTTGATGACATCCTGACCTGCCACTTTCAGCATTTCAATTTTTTCTTTAGAAGTACGACGTTTATAGTTTTCGAATTCTGCAAGCAGGCGGAGAAACTTTTCTTTTTGTTCTTCCAGTTTGTTAATCATTTCAGAATTCTCATCTGAAGAATATTCATCTTCCTCCGACCTTTCTTTCGTGTTAGAAGCTTGATCCAAGTCTTCTTCCAAGGGCATTAAATTTTCTGCTGCCTCTTTATCTTTATTTTTAGACATACCTCTTTCCTGTTTTTGTGCAGACGCATAGGTCAAAAACAAAGCCACTACCTTATTGGTGTCAAACTGTCACCGGATTTTTCCGGAATACTTAGAAAGTATTTGAGGCAGGTCTTTCATCATGAACAGAGTTTCAATTATTTCTCCATCACCGTTTATTAGAAAGTACTTAGGAATTGATTGAATATTATAATCAAGTGCTGCTTTTGAATTCCATCGCTCGGGACTGCGCATGGAGTATTCCCAACTATTATTATCTCTGATCGTTGCCATTTTCCAACTTTCTCCTGAATCATCTAATGCAATGCTATACACTTCAAATCCATCCCCGTTTTTAAAATTTACATCCTTATAATCCATATAAATTTTTTCTAATTCTGCATGATCAACCATGCTGCTGCGATTGTTGGAGCCCCAGAATTCTATTAACACGATTTTTCCGGAAAGCGCATTCAGTTCAGTGCAATTTCCAATCATATCATCACATGTAATATTGGGGGCTTTATCGCCGGCTACTAAATGCTTTTCATTGTATTGGGAAAATACAGTCCCGGTAATAATTGTAAAAATTATTATTAGAGATAGAAAAGTTATATACCTGATTTTTATTTTAAGAAGCATATAAAAGGGATTTTTTTGATTAAAATTGGTTTATCTCAATTGACATTAGTTGTGCTTTGAAGGTTGCGTTAACAAAAGTTTAAAACTTAAATCCATTTTTCTAAAACCGACGAATATTTGCACCAAGCACATTCAGGCGTGTATCAATATTTTGATATCCACGATCAACTTGATTAATGTTGCGAATTATACTTTTGCCTTCCGCTGACATTGCTGCAATAAGCAATGCAACGCCTGCTCTGATATCCGGGGAACTCATTTCAATACCACGTAATTTAAAACGACGATTTAATCCGATTACAGTAGCACGATGTGGATCGCATAAAATAATTTGTGCGCCCATATCAATCAGTTTATCTACAAAGAAAAGCCGTGACTCAAACATTTTTTGATGAATAAGTAAACTGCCTTTTGCCTGTGTAGCAACTACTAAAACTATTGACAACAAATCCGGTGTAAATCCCGGCCATGGAGCATCCGCAATTGTAAGAATAGATCCGTCAATAAAACTTTGAATTTCATATTCATCTTGCTCGGGGATTATTATATCATCATTTTGCAGTTCTAATTTAATTCCCAGTTTTCGGAATACATCAGGAATTAATCCCAACATATCATAGCGCACATTGCGAATGGTCAATGCACTTCCGGTCATTGCTGCCATACCGATAAAGCTTCCTATTTCAATCATGTCGGGCAACAGACGATGTTGTGTTCCTTGTAATTTAGAAACACCTTCCACTCGCAATAAATTAGAACCAATACCACTAATTTTTGCTCCCATACTCACCAGCATATTGCAAAGTTGTTGCAGATAGGGTTCGCAAGCTGCATTATAAATAGTGGTAATACCTTCTGCCATCACAGCCGCCATCAATACGTTAGCTGTCCCTGTAACAGAGGCTTCATCCAACAACATATAATTTCCATGCAAATGAGAAGCATCAATAGTGTAAAAAGCATCTTTAGAATCGTAATTGAAAATGGCACCGAGTTTTACAAATCCTAAAAAATGTGTATCTAATCTTCTGCGACCAATTTTATCACCGCCAGGTTTCGGTAAACTTGCATGCTTAAATCTGGCAAGCAATGGTCCTAAAATCATTACAGAGCCACGCAGCTTTTTACTTTTTTCTTTGAATTTGTCAGTCTTCAAAAAATCAATATCTACAGCATCAGCTTTAAATAAATACGTATCCGGATTTTCTTTGGTAACATTCACACCAATATCTGCAAGTAATTCAATCAGCAGATTTACATCCAGAATATTTGGGATATTAGAAATGCGAACTTCTTCTTCAGTTAATAATACTGCACATAATACCTGGAGTGCTTCATTCTTTGCTCCTTGTGGAGTTATTTCACCATGTAATTTGTGGCCACCCTCAATTTCAAATGCATCCATTAACGATTCTTTTTAAAATTCCGGTTAGGAAATCTATTTGGTCTGAAAGGTTTCTTTCCAGGTTTATTTTGATTGGTTTTTTGTTGGGGTTGTGTTGATCTACGACTTGAGCGGGAGAGAGAATCTAAATTACTTTCATCATCCAACGATAACATATTATTAGAGAGGAAGCGTAAATCATTTTTAATAATATCATCCGTAACATTTTCTCGATTCCAGTTTTGATACACCAGTTTCATATAGTTTCCAATGATTTCTACAAATTCTTTTTTCTTTTCTGGATCTTCAATGCCTTTTGCCTTTTCAATCATTGATTCAACATAGCGGCCGTAGTGTCTGAATTTTACATTTTCTCTTGGATATTCTAATTCCATTGTACGCCGTGTAAGTAGTTCTCTTGTAGGAATTGGATAAGGAGATTCTGCTTTTAATTTAAAATCAGAAATCATGAAAAGATGATCCCAAAGTTTATGGCGATAATCCTCCACATTTCTTAGGTTAGGATTTAATGTTCCCATCAAATCAATAATATCTGCTACTAGCTGATTGCGCAATGTATCGTCTTGAATGGTAATTGCATGTTGTACTAAGTGCTGAATATTGCGCCCGTATTCTTTCATTTGAAGAAGGTTGCGGGAAGAGTTATAATTATATTCCATAATTGATTAAGCCAAAGGTAATTGAAATGCGATGGTATTTGATGAGTACATAATTGGTGAATAGTTAATACGCTACAAATTATTTATTTTTTCTTGCAATAGATTTCAATGCAGATTGTACAATATTATCTGTGCTTAAACCATATTTCTCTAATAATTTTTCCGGAGGACCACTTTCGCCGAAGCTATCGTTTACAGCAACAAATTCTACAGGAACCGGAAATGCACCGGCCACTGTTTGTGCAATCACACTTCCCAATCCTCCAAGCATTTGATGTTCTTCTGCGGTAACGGCACATTTGGTTTTCCGCACACTGTTTAATATTGCTTCAGTATCCAGAGGTTTTATCGTATGGATATTTATTACTTCTGCGGAAATTCCTTTTTCTTCAAGAATATTTGCAGCTTCCATAGCCTTCACCACAAGATGACCAGTTGCAAAAATGCTCACATCATTTCCTTCACTTATTTTCCATGCTTTGCCAATAACAAATTCCTGATCTGCTTTTGTAAATATTGGCCATTTAGGTCTGCCGAAACGCAAATATACCGGGCCAATATGCGCAGCCGCAGCAAGAGTAGCAGCACGGGTTTGATTGTAATCACAAGGATTAATTACGGTAAGTCCTGGAAGCATTTGCATCATGCCGATGTCTTCTAAAATTTGATGTGTTGCACCATCTTCACCAAGAGTTAAACCTGCATGTGATGCTGCAATTTTTACATTCTTTCCGGAGTACGCAATGGATTGGCGAATCTGATCATATACTCTGCCTGTTGCAAAATTTGCAAACGTGCATGCAAAAGGAATTTTACCACCAATAGTAAGTCCGGCGGCTATGCTCATCATATTTGCTTCGGCAATTCCACATTGGAAAAATCTTTCAGGATGATCTTTAATAAATGCTTCTAATTTTAAAGAGCCTACCAAATCGGCACATAAGGCAACCACATTCGGGTTGCTGTTTCCTAATTCTGCCATTGCCACACCAAATCCGGAGCGGGTATCTTTTTGGTTGGAGTAATCTATTGTAATCAATTGTTATAGTTTTAAAGTGGTTGAAGTTCCTGTTATAATTTCAAAGTCTATTTCTTTAGTGCCTGTCATTGCTCTTGTATTTTTATAACGGTAGATGACTTTATATTTTCCCGGTTGCAAGGCAAGTGATTCACGCAAGTCTTTATTCGACAATTCAAAAATTTCTACCCATTTATTATTGCTGTACATATAAATGCCGCCATATAATTCCTGCGCCTTAATGAAGGTGATGAAACCGGGCGAGGAAATTTCGATAGTAGTGGTATTGTCTTGTTCAATTTCTGCACTGTTGATTTTAATAATGGGCAAAGTTAAAATTTCAATGTCATACTTGCCTACAAGATAATTTATTGTAGAACCTGTCGGTTGCACTTCTATTACTTTGCCATCTTGTTTTACAATACATTGAATACTTTTTTTCTGTGATTCGCCTCGCACTGAAATGCGCAAATCGCCTTGAGGGGTATTTTCTGAAACTACATTATATTCAAATGGTGTAAAATAAATATCGTTTTTTTCAACCGATGGTCGGGTATGTACTTTTAAATTATATCCATAAGTAGGATCCACAGTGATGGTATCCGGAACTCCTTTCGGCGATAAGGTATGGTAGTAATTGTATTTAAATTTTCCCGATTCAGAATCGAATAAAGTAAACATCAAATCTGTTTCTGTTGGTCGTTGATATTTATCTAATAAATCAATGCGTACTGTAGTGGAATTAAATACTCTTCCCAAAATAGTTGAAACCACTTTTGATGCTTCAGAGGGCGATAACATGTTCATATATTCACCCATACATTCCAATTGTTTTAATTCATCTTCATCACTTATATCCAAACCCAATACAAATGATTTTGTGATAATCCCTTTTTGTTTCATTTCCAGAATTACTTCACAGGGATTGTTGCCACAAGATTCAGCACCATCGGTAAGCAGAATTACAATGTTGCGATATTTGGGATCGGGCTCACCAAAATCTATCATAGCTTCCCGCAGTGCAAGTGAAATTGGTGTAACACCTTGTGGAAATAAATTATTCAGCTTTGTTTTGATATTAATGCCGTTGTTACTTTTAAATTTCACTTCCAGTTTTGTGTCGTTGCAATCATTATACGGATGCGGAGTTTGATGTCCATATAATCGCAATCCTGTTTGTACTGTTGGATATTGATCTACACTATCTGCAATTTGATATATTAATTGACGAGCCACACTGAACTTGGTGGAGTTTCCCCATGTAGCTAACATGCTGCGTGAACCATCCATGATAAATAAAATACGTGTGATTACTTCTGTATCCTGCGCACTTACCTTTTGAATTGGTGAAATACTTATTGAAATGAATACAACTGCAATCATTAGCCATTGGCAATATGTATTTTTTATTTTCATTGCAGCGTAATTGAGGTAGTGCGATTTGTTTTAATATTCACTGCTATCTGTGCTGTATTTACAGCAGATTTCTTTGTATTACTTCTATAAACCAGAAGGTAATTTCCCGGTTGTATTTCAATATTTGCAATAGTTTTATTGATGGTTCCGGTATATATCTGAATCAAGTCATTACCTTTTTGCTGATAAATACTATAAATGAAATTATCATTTCCATTAATGCTCAACAAACCGGATTTTTCAATCACTATTTTATTTCCTTCACCCGATCTTAATTCATAATCTTTAAATTGCAATCGGGGTAAAGTCAACACTTCTAAATCATATGTGCCGATAATATATTTCTGTGTGGCATTCAGATTTTGCACATAGATAATTTCTCCTGATGCAGTATCTCTTACTACACATTGTTTATCGCTGAAACCGGCATTACCCATTTCTTCCAAAATCAACGTTCCCTGTGGTGCATCAATACCAATAATATTATGCTTGCCCGGATTCAGTTCAATATTTTTCTTTGTTACTGATGGAGTGGTATGCACCACAATATCATATTTACCTACAGGATCTATTTGTAAAGTATCGGGTTCCTTTTTAGAATTCATGCTATGTAAAAAATTATAGCGCACTTCACCACTGAAAGAATCATATAAAGTCATCTCCACATTTGTTTCAGATGGTTTATCAAATGCATCGATCAAATTAATTTGCAGTGTTGTATTATTTAATGCCTGTGATATAACCACGTTAATGGCATTTTCAAATGTGGTTTCATTTGTTGCATCATAATATGTTCCCACACAATTAAATTTTCCTTTGTCTTCTTCGGCCAATCCAATACCTATAATAAAAGGTTTTAAAGTAATCCGTTTATTGGTTAAAACTTCAGCACTTGCACAAGGATCGCCTTCGCAATTTTCAATACCGTCTGTAATTAATATAATAGAATTTGTTCCGGGTAAATCAGGAAAATCATCGGCTGCCAGAAATAAAGAATAAGCAATGGGAGTATGTCCTTTTGGAACAATTTCGTTGAGTTTATTTTGAATTGCAGCAGCAGAATTTTTTGAAATAACTACTTCCAATTTTGAATCCTTACAATCTTTCATTGCTCTCGGACTTTGATGGCCAAATACCCGCAAGCCGATTTCAACAGAAGGATTTTCTTTTTGTATGCTGTCTAATGTTTCTTGAATTAATCGTTTGGCAACTGTCCATTTCGTAGTGCCATCCCATGTTTCCAACATACTTCCGCTGCCATCCAATAATATAAGAATGCGTCTGGTTTCATTTGTTTGCGCATGCACTGAAAAAGAAATGCAAAAGAAAAGCAGAAGTAAAAAACGATTCATTATAATTTTTGGTAGAGATTGTTAACGCAATAGTAGCCAAAAACTTATAGGATCAACCTCTATTGTTCCGTTGATAAATAATCCTATGATAAAGCAATGTATTGCTGATACTACAAAAGAAAATATTTAATCAGATATTAGTAATCGCCGAATGTTTCCTCCAATTGCGCTAAAGCTTTTTCCTTTTGTTCATCATTTGGGGCAACGCCATGCCAGTGGTGTGTGCCTACCATAAAATCAACACCCTTACCCATTTCGGTATGCATTAATATCATTATTGGCGAGCCTTTACCTGTTTCAGATTTTGCTTTATCCAAAGTTTCAAGCAGCATTTCCATGTTGTTGCCATCACTACATTCCATCACATGCCATCCAAATGCTTTCCATTTCGCATGCAGATCACCTAAGTCCATAACTACTTTGGTTGGGCCATCAATCTGCTGACCGTTTACATCAATTGTGGAAATAAGATTATCCACTTTATGATGCGCCGCAAACATAGCAGCTTCCCAAATTTGTCCTTCATTCATTTCACCATCACCATGTAATGAATATACAAGATGATTATCCCCATTCAATTTTTTAGAAAGGGCTGAGCCGATTGCAACACTCATCCCCTGACCTAAAGATCCACTCGCCACTCTGATGCCGGGTAAATGTTCATGAGTTGTTGGATGGCCTTGCAAGCGACTATTCAATTTTCGGAAAGTAGAAAGTTCTTCGATAGGAAAATATCCGCTGCGGGCAAGTACACTATACCAAACTGGAGAAATATGTCCGTTGCTCAAGAAAAAAATATCCTCACCGGTTCCGTCCATATTAAATTCTGATTTCCGATCTAGTATATCAAAATATAATGCAACAAAATATTCAGTACATCCTAAAGAACCACCGGGATGACCACTCTGACATCCATGTACTTGTCGAATAATATCTCTACGCACCTGTGAACACATCTTATTAAGCTTTGTAATATCTCTCATTATTTCTGTTTGCCGCAAAAGTAAACAGGAATTCTTGATGTGCTAATTATTTAAAAGATCCTTCTACAATTGAGGATTAATTTTTATCGAATAAATTGTCGCAGCATTTAATTTTAGTCTGTTTAGAATTGAGTAAGTATTGGGGCATTTGCATAAGAACATATCTCTCGCTTACTTTGCACTTTATTTTAAAAATCTAATTTTTATAAAAATGTCAGAAATTGCTGAAAAAGTAAAGAAAATTATCGTTGACAAATTAGGTGTTGACGAAAACGAAGTAGTTCCAGAAGCGAGCTTCACTAACGATTTAGGTGCAGACTCATTGGATACTGTAGAGCTTATCATGGAGTTTGAAAAAGAATTCAATATCTCCATCCCCGACGAACAAGCCGAAGGAATCACTACAGTTGGTGATGCAATCACTTACCTTGAAGAACACGTTAAGTAAACCATACTTATAGATGACACTCCGAAGAGTAGTGGTAACCGGGCTGGGAGCATTGACTCCACTCGGCAATTCAGTCGCTTCCTATTGGGAAGGATTAATTGCCGGCAGAAGTGGGGCAGACTTTATTACCCGATTTGATGCCACGCTCTTTAAAACCAAATTTGCATGTGAAGTAAAAGGGTTTGATCCTACCTCCATTATTGATAAAAAAGAAGTGAGGCGCATGGATCCTTACCTGCATTATGCATTAGCTGCCACTGATGAAGGTGTTAGAGATGCCGGCCTTATTGATGCTGATATTGATAAGGATAGGATAGGAGTTATTTGGGCATCGGGAATTGGCGGATTAAAAACGTTTGAAGAAGAAGTGTCATTCTTTGCAAGAGGTGACGGCACCCCACGCTTCAATCCGTTTTTTATTCCAAAAATGATTAGCGATATCGCTGCGGGTACTATTTCAATTCGCTACGGTTATCGTGGTCTTAATTATGCCACCGTATCTGCTTGTGCTTCCTCTACGCATGCTTTAATTGCTTCCTTTGATTCTATCCGACTTGGCAGAGCAGAAATAATAGTGGCAGGTGGTTCTGAAGCCGCCGTTACTGCATCGGGAGTTGGTGGGTTTAATGCTATGAAAGCATTAAGCGAACGCAATGATAGTCCGAAAACAGCTTCACGTCCATTTGATTTAGATCGGGATGGATTTGTGTTGGGGGAAGGCGCCGGCTGTATCATCGTGGAAGAATATGAACATGCTATTAAACGAGGTGCTAAAATTTATTGCGAATTAGCAGGTGGAGGTATGAGTGCAGATGCCTATCACATGACTGCACCACATCCCGATGGTTTGGGTGCGCAATTAGTTATGAAAGATGCACTGCGTGATTCAGGTATGACAGTGAATGATATTGATTATATTAATGTACATGGAACTTCGACACCGCTTGGTGATCCTCAGGAAATAAAAGCAATTCAAAAAATATTTGGTGATGCTGTTTATAAATTAAATATCAGCGCCACCAAAAGTATGACCGGCCATTTGCTTGGTGCTGCCGGTGCTATTGAAGCAATTGCAAGTATTCTCGCTATGCAGAATAATATCATTCCCCCTACCATAAATCACTTTACAGATGATCCTGCTTTTGATCCTAAATTAAATCTCACATTTAATAAAGCTCAAGAAAGAAATGTGGATGTTGCCCTAAGTAATACCTTTGGTTTTGGTGGCCATAATGCATCTGTTATCTTTAAAAAATTATAGAATTGTTTGTATCCATTCAGGAAAATTTATAACCTTTATTTTTCCGACGACCGCTCTTTCTGTCGCAGGATAAAATCTATCACAGACAATACTCCGAAGAATATTGCCATTTATCATCTTGCATTTCAGCACAGCTCAATTCACAACAGTGTGCACATGAATAATGAGAGATTAGAATTGTTGGGTGATGCCGTAATTGATCTTGTTATTGCGGATTATCTGTTTAAAAAATATCCTTATAAACCCGAAGGATTTCTTACCGAGATGCGCTCGAAAATTGTGAGCCGTGAACAACTGAATCGTGTTGCTTTAAAAATCGGTTTATCAGAAATGCTGAAGATGCGTCGCACAGGTGGCGATCTTTCCAAGAGTTCTGTTTTAGGAAATGCACTTGAAGCTTTAGTCGGCGCATTATATATTGACCGTGGCTATCAGCCTGCATATTATTTCTTCAAAAATCAAATACTAAAAAATCATTTTGAAATAGATGAACTGGAAGTAACCGTTTATAATTTCAAAAGCAAGATTATTGAATGGGCTCAAAAAGGTGGTAAAGATGCGAAGTATGAAATGCTGGATGAAAGGGATATAAAAGGTAAAAAATATTATCGCATGGGGTTATTTGTTAATGGAGTAATGATTACTGAAGAAAGTGATTTTAGTAAGAAACGTGCAGAGCAAAAAGCATCAGAACATGCATGCCGTATTCTTGGAATTACTTTAGAATAATACTGCGAGAAATCAATCTTCAGATGTAGTAAAAATTATTTCTTTTCTACTTTGTTTTTATCCTCACGTTTTATCTTATCACCATCTTTTAAAATAGTTGTAATCGTATTGTAAGGTCCACTTACAATTTCTTCATCCGCTTGCAATCCTTCTAACACTTGAATATAATTATCATCCTGGATTCCGGTTTTAATTATTACTTGTCGTGCAGTATCATTTACAATGCGATATGCTATCTCTTGTAGTTCACCTTTTTTCAATGAATCTTCTTTTGTAGTAACTGCCTGAATTGGAATACTCAATGTATTTTTTTCAACTCTTGTTCTGATATCCACTGTGGCACTCATGCCGGGATAAAAAGGATATTTCTCTTGCTTATTTGCCGGCATAATATCCGAATAAGAACTTTGTAATATCTGAATTTTTACTTTAAAATTTGTTGCTTGTTCCGTAGTCATGGCAGCTAATCCTGTTCCTCCTGCTGAGTTTGCAACTTGTATAACTACACCTTTAAACTTGCGATTTAAATATGCATCTACATCCACTTCTGCAGTATCATTTATACTTAAACGCAATACATCATTTTCACTCACATCCACTTGCACTTCCATATTAGAAAGATCTGCAATACTCATCAATACATCACCACTCATTTGAATAGTACCCAACACTTTTTCACCTACTTTTTTACTAAGTCCAAAAACGGTTCCATCAATAGGTGCATATATCGCAGTGCGTTTTAAATTATCCTGCATTTCTTTTAATGCCGCCTCTGCACTTTTCACTGTAAACTCCAAAGCAAATACAGATTGTTGCGCCATATCATATTGCGATTGTGCACTTTTATATGCAAGATCTGCCTGTTCGAAATCTGCTTTTGAAATTACTTTATCATCATACAATTGTTTACTTCTGTTATAACTTAATGTAGAATTATCCAATGATGATTTCGATTGAATTAATTGAGATCGTGATGAAGCAAGTGTTGCTTTTGCATTATCTAATCCTGCCTTTGCCTGCGCAACCTGACTTTGATATAAATCCGGATTTATGCGCACCAATAATTGACCGGTGGTAACATATTGTCCTTCCACCACCGGCAACTCTACTATTTCCCCGGAAATTTCCGCACTGATTTTTACCTCATAAAACGGATAAATTTTTCCGCTGGCGGTTACGGTTTCCATAATATCTCTGGTGGCTATAGTATCAGTTTCAACAACAATTCCCGACGAGTTACCAAACCATCCTTTATTGCGACCGATTACCGCAACTATAATGAGCACGATTACAACTGCTCCTAAAATTTTTATGAGTTTCATTCAAATATTATTTATCAAAATCCGAGCGGCTTGCCCATATAATAATCTATCACTTTACTTTTAAAAATAAAATCGTATTTGGCGGAAAGCAATGATGTTTCCGCTTGTGTTAATGCATTGGATGCAGATATAAAATCTAACTGCGTGGATTGCCCTACATTAAATCTTTTTTGTTCGTACTCGAAAGATTTTTGTGCTGCTTCCACACTCTTTGCAGATGCCTGATAAGTAGCTGCTGCTGCCTGCAAACCGGTATATGCTTCTGTTACATTTTTTTTCAATTCATTGATATCTACTTTCTCTTGCAATTGCGTGGTTATGTAATCTAATTCTGCTTGCTGTTTATTCAACATTACCTGACCATTATTAAAAATAGGAATGCTTAATGTTAAGCCTACGGACTGACCAAAATTATTATCTATCTGCTCGCCATAAGGCTCAGGTTCTAATCCTAAAATAATGGATGATGCGCTGGAATAAGTTGAAAATAAACCACCCACTAATGTGAGAGAAGGCAATCCATATCCCTGTGCAATTTTCACATTTAAATCTTTGCTCTGCAACATGTATTCATATTTTTGAATATTGGGTTGAGTGCGTATTGCTTCATTAATTACAGTTTGTAATGAAGGTATTTCTGCAATAAGTGCATTTTCAAAAATGGTGATATCGGGATATACTATTTCAAACTCTTCACTATACTCCATCTGCAATAAATTTTTCATATCGGTAAATGCAAGCTTTAATATATTTTCTGCATTTACCACTTCTAATTCATTGGCAGCAATTTGCGATTCAAGAGTAAATAAATTTCCTTCGGGAATAGAGCCTGCATCAAATGCTTTTTGTGAATTGCTGCGTTGCTCATTAGATAAATTTAATTTTTCATTGGCCACTTTTAATTGTTCCTGACTATACATTATCTGCAGGTAACCCAATAAGGTATTCAATTCTATAAAATCAATATTTGCCTGTTGATTCAGCTTACTCACTTCCAGATCATAACCTGTTTGTTTAATTGTGTTATTAATTATTCCACCTTGAAACAGCGACATGCTGGAAGAAAGATTGTAATCATTATTTGCAAAATTCTGGGTTACATAAATATTGGAAGTATAATCAATACCTCTACCGAAACTCCAAAAATAATTAGTGCTGAAATTCAGGTTTGGCAATAACAGTAATTTACTTTGCTTCACTGCATTTTCTCCCATTTGCACACCGGCTTGTCCTTGCATTAGCGTAATATTTCTTTCTAATGCCATTGCAATAGTTTGCTCCAAACTCAATTGTTTGGTTTGTGATTTTGCCTGAACAGAAAGCAGTAATAAAACTGCGAGAGTGATTGAATTGAACTTCATAGTATAAGCCAAAGTTAATTAACCAAAACTGGAGAACATACTTTGCTTTTTTATTACTTTGTTTTTTAACAAGTTTTAAATATTTCCATAATTTTCTTTGGTGGAAATAATGTGCATGAATTTAAAATTTTAAAAATTGGTATTACATTAACTTTAAGCCATGAGTTTTCTGAATGAATTAAATGAAGAGCAGCGACAAGCAGTAGTGCAAACCACCGGACCAGTGATGATAATTGCCGGCCCCGGTTCGGGGAAAACTCGTGTGCTTACATATCGTATTGTACACATGATGCAGGAAGGTGCGGATCCATTCAGCATACTTGCGCTCACTTTTACAAATAAGGCGGCACGAGAAATGAAAAACCGCATTGAAAAATTGCAAGGAACAGATGCACGCAGTTTATGGATGGGAACATTCCACAGCACCTTCGCAAGAATTCTACGCAGTGAAGCTTCTAAAATTGGTTACTCATCCAACTTTACAATTTATGATTCTGATGATTCTAAAAATCTGATAAAAGCCATTGTAAAAGAAATGGGTTTAAATGATAAATTGTATAAACCCGGTTATGTATTGTATCGCATTTCGCTTGCAAAAAATAATTTGATAAATCATCTGCAATATAAATTGCAAACGGATTTAATGAATGAAGATGAAGTAAATGGTAGGCCAAGATTAGCAGATGTATTTGCAGAATATGCAAAGCGATGTTTTCGTGCAGGCGCTATGGATTTTGATGATTTACTTTTAAAAACGTATGAGTTATTAGAAAGTAATCCTGAAACATTATATAAGTATCAGCATCGGTTTAAATATGTATTGATAGATGAATTTCAGGATACAAATTTTTTGCAATACGCTATTGTGCGCAGATTATCAGATGTGTTTCAGAATATCGCAGTAGTGGGTGATGATGCGCAAAGTATTTATGCTTTTCGTGGTGCAAATATTTCAAACATTCTCAATTTCGAAAAAGATTTTCCGGATGTAAAAACATTTCGGTTGGAACAAAATTATCGCAGCACAAAAGTGATTGTGGAAGCAGCAAATCATATCATTTCAAAAAACAGATCGCAGCTTGCAAAAAAAATATGGACTGAAAATACGGACGGGAGTAAAATACAAGTAGTGCGAGCAATGAGTGATAATGAAGAAGGTCGCATGGTGGCAGATGCAATTTTTGAACAGCGCATGCGAGATCATGTTCCCAATAATGGCTTTGCAATTTTATATCGCACCAATGCACAATCCCGAGCTTTTGAAGAAGGTCTGCGACGCTTAAATATTCCATATCGTATTTATGGGGGTGTTTCTTTTTATCAACGCAAAGAAGTAAAAGATTTATTAGCCTATTTAAAAATTACTGTTAACCCAAATGATGAAGAAGCATTTAAGCGCATCATTAATTATCCGGTGCGTGGCATAGGAAAAACATCTATTGAAAAACTCACGGTGTTTGCTGCGGATAATGATCGCACGTTGTGGGATATTGCTGAAAATATTGTACTGTTTCCATTCACACCTTCGGCACGAAATGCAATTACAGATTTTGTAATTATGATTAAAAATTTTCAGGTAATGCTGCAAAAAAAAGATGCCTATGAAGTAGCATCGCATATTGCAAAATCTGTGGGCATACTTAAAGATTTATACAATGATCAAAGTGTGGAAGGGTTGAGCCGTTATGAAAACTTACAGGAATTATTAAACAGTATAAAAGAATTTTCTGATCCTGAAAATATATCACCGTTATTATCTATTGAAGAAACAAATACAGATAAAAATCTGGCGACATATTTACAACAAATCTCCTTACTTACAGATGCGGATAATACTGATGGCAATGATGATACAGTGAAGTTAATGACGATACATGCTGCAAAAGGATTAGAGTTTGAAAGTGTGTTTGTGGTGGGCATGGAAGAAAATTTATTTCCCAGTGCACTTAGTATAAATAGCAGAGAAGAGTTGGAAGAAGAACGTCGTTTATTTTATGTGGCAGTTACACGGGCAGAAAAAATGCTGACTATAACTCATGCTGCTTCACGCTATAAATATGGCAGTTTAGATTACTGTGAACCGAGTCGTTTTTTAGAAGATTTACCGGAGGAATTATTAAATAGAATCGGATATAATTCTGCCAATCAAAAAGCGTATGAAAATGCATTTGAAAAAAATATTGTGCATGCACAAAAAGTAGTGAAGCAGGCAAATGCAGATCCGAAATTTACACATACAACTTCTGCCGCATTTTCTGCAGTTACTCCCGATGAATTACATGCAGGAATGCAAGTAGAACATCAGAAATTCGGCTATGGAAAAATAGTGGCAATGGAAGGAAATAATGAAAGTAAAATGGCCACAATAGATTTTGTGCGGGCAGGTCAGAAAAAACTATTATTGAAATTTGCGAAGCTGAGTATTGTTGAAAAAACTTAGACTATTGACTTTGACCATTGACAAAATGCTATTGGCTTTTTGCTATTGGCAGTTGGCTAAAAAAACTTATCACTTTAAAATTGACAATTGACAGTGGACAGTTGACAATGAAAAAAGTTTCAAGTTTCAGGTTTCGAGTTAAATAAAACTCACTGATTTTTTTTATTCACCAATCACTAAATTAAAACTCATCACTGATCACTCATTACTGATTTTACCATTAACCTTTAATAATTTACAATTGCATTTTGCTTATTGCACATTGCAAATTCTCTTACTACCCGATACTCATTTCATCTCTTCCAACTTACAAGTAAAGTGTCTTAAAAATTTTGGCTCTTCAATTATTTTATAACCCTTCACGGCATTTTTATTTTTAATTAATTCTGCAAATACCTCAATCACATATTCAATATGACTTTGGGTGTAAACTCTTCTTGGAATTGCAAGTCTTACTAATTCCATTGCAGCGGGAAGTAATTGTCCGGTGCTATCATATTTCCCAAACATCAAGGAGCCGATTTCAACAGCACGCACTCCGCCGGTTTTATATAATTCGCATACTAATGCTTGTCCGGGATATTGATGAACAGGTATGTGCGGATAAAAAGATTTTGCATCAATATACACCGCATGTCCACCGATTGGCATCATTAAAGGAACACCCATCGCATGTAATTTTTCGCCGAGGTATGCAGTACTTCTTATGCGATAATGTAAATAATCCGGTTCAAATACTTCTTTCAATCCAATTGCAATTGCTTCCATATCACGACCTGCAAGTCCGCCATAAGTTGCAAAACCTTCGGTAATAATTAAGAGGTTAGTACATGCTTCTGCAAGTGCTTTATTGCGCAGCGATAAAAATCCACCCATGTTTACAAGCGCATCTTTTTTAGCACTCATAACTCCGGCATCTGCAAGGGCAAACATCTGTTGTGCAATTTCAAAATAACTGTGGTTTGCATATTCTTTTTCACGATGTTTTATGAAGTATGCATTTTCTGCAATGCGGCAACAGTCCAATGCAAATAAAATATTATGTGCTTTGCAAATAGCACTTACTTCTTTTGCATTTGCCATACTCACCGGTTGTCCGCCACCACTATTATTAGTAACCGTAAGAATTACTGCACCAATATTTGTTGCGCCATATTCTGTTATCAGTAACTCTAATTTATCTGTATCCATATTTCCCTTAAAAGGTAAAATAATGGTTGGATCAGTTCCGTGTTCACAAGGAATATCAATAGCAGTTGCACCACTATATTCAATGTTTGCTCTTGTAGTATCAAAGTGCGTATTGCTAATAAAAATTTTTCCTGCGCCACCTAAATGACTGTATAAAATTCTTTCTGCTGCTCGGCCTTGATGCGTTGGTAATACATGTTCCATTCCGGTTAAATCAAAAACTGTATTATACATGTGATTCCAACTTGTGGCTCCGGCATACGATTCATCGCCCATTATCATTCCTGCCCATTGCCTATTACTCATTGCAGATGTACCGCTGTCGGTTAGCAAATCAATTAATACATGTTCGGCATTTAAGGTAAAAGGATTGTAGTGTGCTTTTTTTAAATATTGAATACGTTGTTCTTCTGTTGTAAGCGAAACAGGCTCCACCATTTTTATGCGGAAGGGTTCTATGATAGTTTTAAATTGCATTCGTTTTATTTTGCGCTAAGGTAAAAAAGCAATGCTGCTGTTTTGATGATGTTTGTCAGCATATAAATCTTTGGCAACTCAAATAGTATCTTTGCAGTCTTAATAATTGTATGGAACAAGAAAATCATCAAGACCAAAAATTAGACTACAGCCAAATGTGGGATGGAGTTTATTATCTCTCTTTTTTTATTTTTTTTATATTGGTTGTAATTCCCAATCTACCCAAATCACTTACACTAAATGGGTATTATCCTATAGCAATGGTTATCTATGGAACTATCGGTGTATTTACAGGAATTGGCGTGTATAGGTTGGTGCGCAATGCTTCAGATAAATTGAAATGGGTTATCATTATTGTGCTTTATGTACTAGTGGTATATCAGTTGCTTTCGCATGTGGATCGTTTCATGGTGCCGAATTAAAGTCTCTTTTAAAACTACTTACATTTGCTGCCTGTTATCCTTTTATTAAACAGGGAAATTCGTATAAAGAAATTGTATTTGGATTTAATTGCTTAAATTCCCGTATTTCACAATAAATTTCAAGCACGAATTTTTTAACTTTGTAGTTCTATTCGTAATGTAATTCCAAAATAAATAATAAGCATGTCCACAGCAAAAATAAATTTCGAAGACAAGGATTTTGAATTTCCGGTTGTAGAAGGTACAGAAAATGAAAAAGCAATTGATATATCTAAATTAAGAGAGCAATCAGGTTTGATAACTCTTGATGTTGGTTATAAAAACACCGGCTCTACCAAAAGCGCAATCACTTTTCTGGATGGCGAACAGGGAATTCTACGTTATCGTGGATATCCAATTGAACAATTAGCTGAGCGCTCTAATTTTTTGGAAGTTGCGTACTTACTTATTTATGGAGAGCTGCCGAGCCATGATGATAATCAGGCTTTCACGGGTAAGATAATACGCCACACATTAGTACATGAAGATTTAAAGAAATTTTTTGATGGCTTTCCAAGTAAAGCACATCCAATGGGTCAGTTATGTTCTTTGTTATGTGCGATGTCTGCTTACTATCCTGAGTCTTTAAATCCAAACAGAAGCACAGGAGAAACTGATTTAACTATTATCCGCATCATTGCAAAAATGTCAACCCTTGTTTCATGGATTTATAAAAAATCTATTGGTCAACCATTGATTTATCCGAATAATAAATTTGATTACGTTACCAATTTTCTGTTTATGACTTTCGGTATGCGTACAGAAGATTTTCATGCAGATCCGGTAATTGTGGATGCAATGGATAAGCTGTTGATTTTACATGCAGATCACGAACAAAATTGCAGTACCAGCACAGTGCGTTTAGTAGGTTCTTCTCATGCAAATCCGTATGCAAGTGTTGCGGCAGGAGTTGCAGCGTTATGGGGTCCTTTACATGGTGGAGCAAATCAGAAAGTGATTGAGATGTTGGATAAAATAAAAGATGATGGTGGCAATGTAGATAAGTGGGTTGCCAAAGCAAAAGATAAAGATGATTCATTCCGCTTGATGGGATTTGGACATAGAGTGTATAAGAATTTTGATCCGAGAGCGAAAATTATAAAAGTGGCTTGTGATAATGTATTAAGTAAGCTCGGCATTCATGATCCGATTTTAGATATTGCAAAACAATTAGAAGAAGTGGCGTTGAAAGATGATTATTTTGTTGAGAGAAAATTATATCCAAACGTAGATTTTTACAGCGGCATTATTTATCGTGCAATCGGATTCCCTACTGAAATGTTTACTGTATTATTTGCTTTAGGTCGCACACCGGGTTGGCTGGCACAATGGAAAGAAATGCGTGAAGAAGATCAACCAATCGGCAGACCACGTCAAGTATATACCGGTAAGAATACAAGGGATTATGTGAATATAGCAATACGCTGATTTACTAAAATATATTTCTTTAAAGGCAGAGTTGAATTCAACTCTGCCTTTTGTTTTTAATAAAATTATGTAATTGAAAAATTTATTGCATAAAGGTTTACAATGCAATTCTGATCTATTATTATCCAAATTTTGAAAGTGTGGGCAGAGATTTTTTTAGGCGATAATTCAACAGATTTTTTCAAACGAGACATGGAAATTGGTAATGGAATACTTCTTAAAGATATATCTGTCTTAAGCACCATGTTAATAATAAAATGGCGATTTTTTTACTAGGTTTAAAAAGAATAACCTATCTTGTTGGAAAATTGCATGAGTATGAAGACTCCGAATAATGAAATTATTATTTACTACAATCCTGAACATCAAAATGCGAAAAAAGTATTGGCGTATGCCCGAGATATCACGCCTCATATTCATGAAGTGGAATACACTCGCTCGCCGGTATCAAATACTATCTGGAGACAACTTTTAGCAATGCTTGGCGATCCTGATCCAAAAACATTATTAAACAAAGCACATCCGTATTATCAGCAAAATTTAAGAGGTAAAGAATTTAATCGGGAAGACATTCTGAATATCATAAACCGCAATCCGGAAATTATCAGATCACCAATTGCTGTGAGAGGAAAAGTTGCTGTGCTTTGCGAACAGGCAAGTGATGTATTAAGACTTGTAAAATTTCAGGAAGCTTAATTATTCATTCACCACTACATCCACAATTTTATATTGCGTTGCATAAACTCTCGCCGAATCCGCTGAGGGAAATAATGTAATCACTTTATATGCAGTCATAATCTGTTCTTTTTCATCACCCAGATTTATCATGTGAACAGAAGTTTCATCATCATCCAAACAGATATCCAGCAAACAATATTTTGGTGGATGCGGAGATGCATTTAATTCTTCTTCACTGAGGTTAGGTGCATATTGTGATACTTCTAATTTGCGGATGATAGTACAAAATTCATTCGGCTGATTTTCAAATGGATTTTCTGCTGTAATTCTCGCCTGCACATCATTGCTGATAACTACATTTTTTTCCTCCGGTGTTTCTGTTTTTCTTTCTTCTGCAGTTGGTCTGTTGCATGCAGCAAAATATATACTTATTGAAAATATAATGGCAATGTATTTCATTCTGTTATTTTGATCTTACTTTAAATGTCCATGTAAATTTAAAAGTACTTACTAAAATATCATCGGCGGTTTTGCCTTCAGTAAGTACATCCACACTCACACCTTCACCTGTGTCAACAGCTTGCTGAATTGCTTGTTCAATTGCATCACCTGCATTGCATGTAAAATAAATGCGTTGTGTTCCTTTCTTATGAAACTGACCTTCCATTTTTAAAACCAACATAGATATACCCGGATGATTTCCCTGAATTTTCATCATAGCCAATGCTCCTGTGCTCATTTCTGCAGCCATACTTTGCGATGCAAAATACAATGACTTAAATGGGTTTTGAGTAAACCATTTATAAGGGATGGAGCATGTGCATGAATGATTGTCAATATGCCGAATGCGCAATCCGGAAATGAGTGCTATGGGCATTTTCATCAGCAGAAAAAATCTGAAATACCAGGGGTTGCGCAGTTGATTGAGTACTTTCTGTTGAGCTACTTTCTGTGTGTTTTCTATATTCATCTTGTTTAAAAATTTTCTGTTTGCAGATATCCGAAGTAAATTTGTAAAAATTCCTGCACTGTGAGTAAAGTATTTACCAAAGAATTAGTTGATATTGATCTGTTAACGGAAGAAGTAACTGGTCGTACGCTCGTAGTTCACAATGACGAAGTAAATACTTTTGATTGGGTAATTGAATCCTTAGTGGATATTTGCAAACACACCTGGGAGCAAGCCGAACAATGTGCTTTTATTATTCATTTCAAAGGTAAATATGCAGTGAAGCACGGTGAAATGAAATCGCTTCGGCCGATGCGGGCAGCGTTAAGCGAAAGAGGTATCAGTGCCACTATTGAGTAATGATTTATTTTATTCAAAAAGAAAATTCTCCCTTTCCAAATCCTGATTTTGCTGAAGAAGATGGTTTGCTTGCTGCCGGCGGAACACTGTCTGTTGAGCGATTAGTACAAGCATATACTTCAGGAATTTTTCCATGGTATTCTTTAGAGGAAATTCCATTTTGGTTTGCACCCGATCCACGTTTTGTTTTATTTCCGGATAAGTTGAAAATTACTAAGAGCATGCTGCAACTTTTTAAACATAATGCATTTCGTGTTACCTATAATGCATGTTTTAAAGAGGTAATTATTAATTGTGCAATAGCGGATAGAAAGGATGATGCAGGCACTTGGATAACACCGGATTTTATAGATGCATATATTGCATTGCATAAAGAAGGATATGCGCATTCCGTAGAAGTGTGGAAAGAAAAAGAATTAGTGGGTGGATTATATGGTGTGGCTATAGGAAAAATATTTGCCGGCGAAAGTATGTTTTCAATACAAAACAATGCATCTAAGTATGCACTCATCGCATTAATAGAAAAATTAAAAGCATTACAATTTTTAGTAGTTGATTGTCAAGTGCATAGTGCACATTTAGAAAGCATGGGTGCAGAAGAAATTCCACGCAATACATTTATGGATATTATTAAAAAAAATAATTCACTTATAGAAAATGGATTGCAACAAAAAATAGAATTTTAATCAATGGACAATGGACAAACAAAAATAAAAAGTTAGTTAACCCTAAAGAAATTTAGTAATGTTTTATTTTGATAGTGATGACTTTCCTTCTTCGGTAAATGTTTTGACTCTCCCCTCTAAATAACAGCTTGCACCCAAAAACACAATTTCATTAAGGGGAAAGTCTATCTATTTTCCATTCACCGTTTTCAAGTAATGTATATCGCAATCTATCGTGTAATCTGTTTGCTCTTCCCTGCCAAAATTCAATAGCATTTGGAATTAATAAATAGCCTCCCCAATCTTCCGGTCGCTTTAATTTTTCCTGCTTTTCAATTTCTATAAATTTATTTTCAAGCAGTTCTCTATTTTCAATTACGCTACTTTGTTCTGATGCAATTGCACCGGCCTGACTACCATGCGGACGTGAATAATAATAAGCATCACTTTCTGCTTCTGATACTTTTTCTATCACACCTTCAATGCGCACTTGTTTTTCTAAAGGCGACCAATAAAATGTGATACACGCATTTGGATTTTCTGCGATTTCTTTTCCTTTGCGACTATTATAATTTGTAAAAAAAACAAAACCTCTTGTTCCGAATTCTTTTAACAATACCATTCTTGATGATGGTTTTCCTTCCGCAGAAACTGTACTCAGCATCATTGCATTTGCTTCTAATTCACCAAGCTGCATTGCCATGTCAAACCATTTTGAAAATTGTTGAATTGGTGAAGCATCTGCATCACTTTTATCAAATCTTTCTTTTTCATAACTCAAACGTAGATTGCTAATATCTTTTTCCATCGTTATTTTTTTTCAAAGGTAAAATGTTATAGCAAGGTTAAAAATGATTTTTGAAAGGAGATATGATTTATCTTTATTTAATCGTTTAAAACACTTACTTTCCAAAAAATGGTATTCTTTGGGAAAATGGAAAACAGAATATGCGCACACATTTATTCCGATATCTTTTAATAATTGTAGTTTTTCTGATTACAATATCAGAAGCGCAGGCGCAAAGGCGGTTAACACAATTATCGGGAGTAATTATCGACAAGGAATATCAATACCCTTTACCTTATGCTACCGTGGAAATTATGAATTCGTATCGTGGAGCGGCTTCTAATTCGCAGGGTTTTTTTTCATTAGTGGTTGCAGTTGGCGATACACTGCGTTTTAGTTCGGTGGGATATAAGCCACGCATTTTTATTGTACCTGATACCATCACAGATATTATTACAAGCATTGGTGTATTACTCGACAGAGATACCGTTTTTCTGAATACAGTTGAAATTTATCCCTGGCCCAAACGTGAAGATTTTAAAGATGCATTTTTGGCAATGCGTATGGCAGAACCACAATTTACTATGGGGCTTATTCCTGGTATAAAAACGCATGTGGACACCACACAAATGGCGCCCACTATTTTTAATCCTATCAGTTTGTTTTATGAATCGGTGATCGTACCTATTGAATATAATCGCAAGAAGAAAAATAAAGCAAAGGAATTGCCGAAGTGGGAATGATTATTATTCGTTAAGATGTTGCAAAATCCATTCTTTTAAAAGGAAATTATCTGACTCCACGGCACTTTTGTATTTAGAAAAATTCTTCTTCTCCGGATCTAATTTAAGTTTGGTGAGTTGTGTAAGATGCTGACAATACTTAATTGCATTGACATGATTTACAGTTTCTATTAGTGCTTTATTGTAGGTAATAAAATGCTTGAAACTCTCTATGTAAGATAGTAAAGTGAGATATTCTTTTTTCTCGAAATAAATCATGGATTGCAGAATACGCAATTCATATTTTATCATAATATTTTCTGTTTGTATAGGTATTAATAATGCATGTGCCTTTTCATAATCTTTTTCATAGAAGGCAATAAATGCTGTGCAAAGGTTTGTAACATCTTGTTGGACGTCTGGATGTACATGAGCTGCGTATTTTTCTAAAATAGATTTTGCATAATCCGGCTTGTTTAATGCCAAAGCGTTTTCAATGGTGTTTTTAAATGAAGTATATGCAAGTTCGCCGTGAATTTTCCAGATATTATTCTGTAAACGATAATCATAAATATCAAAAATTTCAATGCGCCAACGCAAACTATCTTTTTCAACTACTTCATTTAAAAAAGCCAGCATACCAATTGTAATATTCTCTTTATCTGCAATATTAGTGATTGCATCGTCGCTTGTAATTAGTTGCTTTAGCGGTAAATAATATTCTTCGTTATGGTAAATAATGAGTTGTGCCAGCATATAGAAAATATTTACATACTTATCTTCAGAACACAATCCATTTTCATATATCTGAAATAACTTCTTTGCCAATTCATATTCAAATGGTTCATCATTAATTTGTGTTGCCTTGTGATAGTTGATAAGATTTATAAATGATTTTGTAATTGCAAAGTCCATTAACTGTTCATTGCCTGTTATTTTTAAAATATCGGCACTTGTCTTTTCTAACTGTGTGCGATTCTGTAAAATCGCTAATTTTTTTTTGTAATCATTTATCCAAAGTCTATCCCGTAATTTTTGACTATACTGAAGATTGGAAACAGCGAATTGCTTTTGAATACTATTCAGTTGTTTTTCCAGCAAGTCAATAAGTTTTAAATTAATTAATGCATTCAATTTATATTCTTGCTTAGCAAATTCAGTGGACTCGAAATTTTCAATCATCAAATAATCCAAAAGCAATTGCAATAGGTCTGAACATAAATTTCTAAAGTTGCTGTCATTATAGGGTTTTTTAAAAACAGAGAAATACGCAGCTTCCTTTTCTGCTTCAGGAATATCAAATTCGGGAGCAAAAGGGTTTAAAAATTCCCAAAAATCCAGAATGGTTTTTTTCTTGTTGAAGTAAGGTGAATTCAAGTAGTCATCAAATCGCTTTAATTGCTGTTTACTGAGCTTCTTTAAAGCTACTTGTAACAAGGTGTTATTCATTTTTAAAAATACTGATTTTATAGTAATCTCTAAATATCGAACACTTCAAATTTTAAAGAACTTGCTGCTACAATCTTAATATTTTCTCCTTTCAGCTAATAACGAAGCAGAGTTTCTTTGCCTTTAATTCAAACTCAAATATTTAACAGTTAAAACAAATTACTATGAAAAGCTTAATTACATTATTCTGCGGGATTCTAATGTTTTCCCAATTAGCACTTTTTTCCCAAACCAATACTTTCCCCTCAACAGGCAGTGCAGGTATCGGAACAACTACTCCTAATGCTTCCTCCTTGTTGGATATTTCATCCACCACTAAAGGAGTTTTAATTTCTCGTATGACTAAGGCTGAACGTGATGCAATTGCTTCACCGGCTACCGGATTACTGGTTTTTCAAACAAATTCAACCGCCGGTTTTTATTATTTTAATGGTTCAAATTGGACTGCCATTTCTACAAAAGGTGCGAATACAAGTTTATCAAACTTATCTGCAAGTGGCACAGCGATTAATAGGGATTTAGTGCCAAATGCTGATAACACTTTAGATCTTGGTTCTCTGACAAAAAGGTGGAATGAAGTATATGTAAATTCAATAAAATTTATGGATGGCACTACGCAATCTACTGCAGGCGGAGTCGGAGGTGCGGGTGTTTCAGGAAGTGGAACTACAGGTTATATTCCAAAATTCACTTCTTCCACTGCTATAGGAAATTCAACTATTTATGATAATTCCGGCAATGTTGGAATTAATACTACTTCAATGGTTGGCAGTGCAAACTTTGTAGTAAAATCATTAAACACAACAGGATATGGTGGCATGTATATCAATATGGATGGCACCTCAGGTAGAAAACCGCTTTATGGTTTTGCCGTAAGTGGTACCCCAAAAGCCTGGATGTATTTTGATGAGGCAACAAATCAATATCGGGTTTATAATAGTGGCGACAGATTTGTAATTGACAATACAGGTAATATCGGAATTGGAACCACTTCTCCTTCTACAAAACTTGATGTGGAAACAACTGGTACAAGCACCGTAATGGAGGTTACAAAACCCTGGACAGGTTCCGGTACCACAAACTTTGATCTTGTCTCAGTAAGTAACACTTATAATTTTGGTTATGGTACAGGAATCTTTTCTTCAGGTGGACAAATAGGAATAAAAGGTTCTTCTGCCAATGGCGCACAAACAGGTTATGGTGTTTATGGCCAATCTCTTGGAGCCGGTGGTGATTCTTATGGTATTTATGGTACTGCTTCTTCTTCAGCAGGTGATGCATTCGGCGTGTATGGAACAACAACAGGAGGTGTAAATCAATGGGCCGGATATTTTAATGGTAAAGTCCATCTGGAAAATGGTGATGATGCATCACTTTCTTCAAAGGGATTTTTAACAATAGGTACACTAACATCTTCCAATATAGTGATTGATAATAATGAAATTATCGCAAGAAATAATGGAGCAACATCAACGCTGTATTTAAATAATGATGGAGGTAATGTGAACATGTGTTACTCAGGTGGCAATGTTCATATTGGTGCATCTGATGCTGCGGCAACAGGATATCTTTTGGCTGTTGATGGAAAAGTAATATGCGAGGAATTAAAAGTACAATTAAGTGAGAGCTGGCCGGATTATGTGTTTGGCGAAAATCATCAATTGATGAATTTATATGATCTTGAAAAATCAATTCAATTGAATAAACATTTACCCGGTGTGCCTTCTGCAAAAGAAATTGAAACAGATGGATTAGCAGTTGGTGAAATGCAAAGAGTAATGATGGAAAAAATTGAAGAACTCACTTTATATATCATACAACTTCAGAAACAAATTGATGAGTTGCAGGCAGAAAATAATTAATTGTAATGTTTTTTAAAAAATAAAAATTATGAAAACGTTATATCTATTTATAGCTCTATCTATGATATTGGATTCAGCTATAACAAATGCCCAGCAACAACAATTTATTCCGGACAATAAATATGAATCCATTGTAAAACCGGGAAGTAAATTTGGCTGGATTGAATTTAAGAAAGGCACTCCATATAAAGGAGATAATATTTTTAATCAGGCTCCCGATTTATTGAATATGAGTGGTGATGATGCTTTGAGTATTTTTAAAACAAATACAGACCTTGCAGGAAATAAACATTATAAATATGCGCAATATTATAAAGGGATAAGAGTGGAAGGTGTGGAACAATATGCACATGAACGCAATGGTGAATTGCATTTAATAAATGGTGATTTTGTAGAAGGATTAAATATGGATATAAATCCTTTAATTACTCCTGAGCAATCTGTGAAAACAACACTTGCTGCTTTCCCTGCTAAAAAGTATATGTGGCAAGATTCTATTGCAGAAGCAAATTTTAAATTGAAAAAAAATGATCCGGACGCAACATTGTATCCAACACCGGAATTATTAATCGTAAAAAGAAATGCAAGAGAAGAATCCATTGCGAATAATTATACACTTGCATATCGGATGTATGTGTTTGCAAAAATTCCGCAGATTGCAAAGTATGTTTACATAGATGCGGTTACAGGAGAATTAATCAGAACAAGAGAATTGGAATATAATTGTAATTCTACATCTTATGAAACTACTTACAATGGAACAAGAACTGTTTATACAGATTTCAGAACAGAAGAATGTGATATCTCAGGTGATGATGTCACGAAATACTTTTCCATTAATGATTGCAATGCTGGAACAGAAATCAGAAGTTATTATTCGGCAAGTTATGATGCATTTGATTATGGAGAAGATTATTTAAAATGCAGTGATGATAATATATGGTACACCAGTGGTTCCACCAAAATGGTGATGACTTCTTTATGGGCAGTTGCACAAGCATTTAAATATTTTGATGTAACGTATGGTCATGAAAGTTTTGATGGCTCATCGGGATTAATAGATATATTTAATAATAAAACCTATTTTACGGATGATGATGATGAGCCTTATTGTGGTAATGCAAACTATACAAACATTATCGACAACTTGAGTTTTGGTGCAGGTAGTGATTGTGAAACCGGTACATTGGATGATTATAATCCGCTTGATATTGTAGGGCATGAATACACACATGGAATAGTGGAATATGCGCATTTCGATGCGTTGGATTATTCAGAAGAATCAGGTGCATTAAATGAATCCTTTGCAGATATTTTTGGTGAGATGGTGGAACATTATATTGAAGGTGGAGAAATGACTTGGTTGCATGGTGAAGACATGACCACCGGACCCAATCGTTCTTTTATTAATCCGAATGATGTAAATGATCCTGATACCTATTTTGGATCCTATTGGGCATCATTAGATGGGGATGATAATGGTGGTGTGCATACAAATAGTTCTGTACAAAATCACATGTTTTATTTATTGAGTGAAGGTGGTTCAGGTACGAACGATAATGGTATAGAATATTATGTGGATGGTATCGGGTGGAATGCTGCAAGATGTATTGCATGGCAAGCAATGATGGAATATTTAGATGGAAGTGATGGGTATATTATAGCACGCAATGCATGGATACAATCGGCAATAGATTTATATGGAAGTTGCTCGCAAGAAGTAATTTCTGTTGGTCAGGCATGGCAGGCCGTTGGTGTTACCGAATTTACCGCATTCGACAGAGCAAGTATTTGTGGATCATTTGTAAGTATTGGTTATGCAGATGCTACCTATGGTATTGAAAATTCAACTTTGGTTTTTGATGACTTCTTATTGGATTGTACAACTACAATTTATACAACCGCTTCTGTAACTTTTGAATCCGGTTATTATATCCAATTAAATCCTGGATTTACTGCGCTAAGTGGCGCTACTCTTACAGCATGGATTGACCCATGTGAAGTAAGTGATTATGATCCGGATGAAGTGCGCTTGGCTGATACTGAAAATTATTCTGAAGAAGAGTTTTCTCCATCAATAAATACTCGCTTTAATTTATATCCATCACCTGCGGATAACTATATAACTATTGATTTGTATTTAGAAAATCCAACGGATGTGGTGATTTCAATTTTTGATATTGCAGGAAATAAAGTGAGTGAGAAATTATATCAAAGCACAATCATTAATGGGAACTCTAGCATTGCTTCCGATACAAAGCAGTTGAGTAATGGAATGTATATCGCAGTGGTACAAATGGATGGAATTTCTTGGCAGGAAAAATTTATTGTTCAACATTAAAAAGTGTTTTGGATGAATTTACAACTACAAAATATCTTCTATACTATTTGTGAAATTACAAGCTGTATAGTTGGTACATTATCAGCGAATCAGAAACTAAATACAACTAATCATCAAGTAGATTTGGTTGTGCAATCGTTAGCTAATGGAGTAAGTGAATTAAATGTATTCTGTGATAATGGAATGATTTGTTGTAAATAATAAATTATTAGAATTCGGTTGTTAAATACCGGGTTTGAATATTGCCTGCATGCGGATGATCATGCAGGCTTTTTTTATTATAGCTTTTGGTAATGCGCTAATAGCAAACAAACAGCTTCCTCTACTTTATTTTCATGCAACAATTGTTTTGCTGCTATATGAATTGCAGTTTCATCTTTGTTAAGATTAGCAATTAATTCTTTATGCGATTCTAAGAAATGTTTTATTGCTGTTTCATCAGGCAACGCAGGCAATGTTCCTAATTGACCAATATTATTTCCTGTAAGTACTTTGCTCAATCGTATTGATTCAGGTAACGCATCCACACCAATATGATTAGCATCTTTTGGTTGTGTTAATTCAAAAATACTCTCAGGAATAACCCGATTATAAAAACTGCCACCCATACGTGCTACATAATCCATTTTATAGGGATCAATTTTTCCTTCTTCATCCAAAACGGCATCATCAATATGCATTAAAATAATTTCGCAGATAACAATATTTCCCGCAGCTCCTTCCGTTCCTGTTTTAATTACATCCCGCATTTTACATTCAAACTGCACATAACTTTCTTTTACACGAAATGGCTTTATTAATTCAGATGGAATTGGTGTAAGTCCGGATTTAATAAATTCATTTACACCTTTTGCAAATGGTGCACTTGCCAAACTCATTTGCCGAACCATTTTCCAATTCACAATATTGATAACTACTTCTTTTGTTTGTAAAATATTATCTAGAGTTCCTTTTGTTGTTTTATCTCTTCCACTTAAAGCAGGAGAAAAAACAGCAATAGGTGGATTGCTTCCCATCAAGTTAAAAAAGCTAAAAGGAGCAAGATTTGGATTGCCATCTTTATCCATTGTACTTGCAAAAGCAATTGGTCGTGGTGATATTGCACCTAATAAATATTGATGACGTTTTGGTACCGGAATTTCTAAAGGAACTATGCGCATAAATTGTTTTTGTTGTAATTATAAAGCGGGTAATAATTTTGCCCGCACTTCTCCAAAACCTATTCGTAAAGATTTTTTTTCGCACCAGCCTTTCATAATTACCGTATCATTATCATTTATAAATTTTCTCTCCGTATCATCACTTAATCTCATGGGTTTTGTTCCCCGCCATGTAAGTTCTAACATCGAACCATATCCATATTGATCGGGTGCGGAAATAGTGCCGCTACCATACACATCACCTGCTTTAATATTACATCCATTAATAGTCTGATGTGCTAATTGCTGCTCCATATTCCAATACAAATATTTGAAATTACTTGTACAAACCGTTGTTGGAATTTTATTTTCAGGAATAATATCTACTTGCAATTTTATATCAATATTTTTTGCGCCTTTAAATTGTAAGTAAGGTAACACTTCAGGATTTTGTTGCTGACCTGCAATACGAAATGGTTCTAATGCATCAAGTGTAACTACCCAGGGGGACATACTGCTTGCGAAATTTTTTCCTAAAAAGGGTCCTAAGGGAACATATTCCCAACGTTGAATATCTCTTGCACTCCAATCATTAAATAATACCATTCCGAAAATATAATCATCGGCTTCTTCGGTTGTAATATGTTGACCTAATTGTTTGCCTTCGAAAGTGATAAAAGCCATTTCCAATTCAAAATCCAATTGCTTGCTTTCGCTAAAAATCGGAGTAACATTATCGGTATCTAATAGTTGTCCTTTCGGTCTGAAAATTATCGTTTTCAGAAAGTAATTCTGCAATTTTATTTCTGATTGCACTTGTTTTTTTCTTACCTAATAAAATAAAATCATTCAGAAAATAATTTTCTAATATGGAATCAGTTAAATCGAATTCTTGTAAGAGATTAGCTTTATTCAGTTCATATAAATCCAACACATATTTTCCAATTGCAACACCCACTCTTGGATGTTTGCCATTGTTTTTAAAAATGCCGAATGGTAAATTTTGAATTGGAAAATCGCTGTTTGCTTCTATGGGTATCCACGATTTTAATGTGAGATCATTTGTTTTTGTCATTAGAATTATTATTGGTTTAGCGTCGCTAAGTTAAAATATAATAATTTGACGCTTTGTAACAAAAAGTGCGTATGGATATAGTATTGCTGATACTCGGAATTGTTTGTATGCTGATAGGTGTAATAGGAAGTGTGTTGCCAATTCTTCCCGGTTTGCCTGTAGCTTATCTTGGATTTATTTTATTGCATCTATCGAAGTATGGTGATTTCAGCAATTGGTTTTTAATTATCTGGGCAGCTATTGTTATCGTAATGGTAGTTGTAGATTATTTTATTCCGAAATTGGGAACAAAGAAATTTGGTGGTACAAAGTATGGACAAAGTGGTGCATTGATTGGAACCATTGCAGGCATTTTTATTTTCCCGCCATTTGGTTTAATTCTCGGTCCATTTGCAGGTGCATATTTCGGTGAACTATTACATGATTATAAAGACACAAATAAAGCAATGCGCAGTGCATGGGGTTCTTTTATTGGATTTATTACAGGCACTGTTTTGAAATTAATAATTGTATTGGTAATGTGTTTTTATTTTGTGAGAGAATGGATAGGGTAGATTTATAAATCGGAATATTTAACACAATATAATTACCATTAGAAATAATATAGGCAGAAAAAAAGTTTTTATCTATTAGCCTTTTAGTTTGCTTATTAATTCAATATGTTTTCAACATTATTTAATTGTTTTTGAATTTATTATTTGAAAAATTCAGTTGGATATTAAAATTAATTTTATTAAATTTGCTTACATTCATAAATCTTTACATTCATTATAATGAACACCAAACACCAAACACCAAACACCAAATTAGTCTGGTTTAACTCAATTTTATCAAGTAAACTTTTTATAATATTTTTATTTGTTTTGAGTTTAGCTTCCTGTACCAAAGAAATTATAGAGAAAACTGCAATAGAAGAAAATTTTGAATTGGATCAATTAATTCAACGAGCAAAATCCTTATCTTCTATTCACGATAACCCCACAACTTTTCGTTTAGAATCCGGTGAAGACTTAAATATTGAATCTACAAATCAATTATTAGAAGCTACTTTAAATTATGATTTTTATAGTGAGGATTTTGAATTTGAATTTTTGATTTCCGATTCATTTGAAATTAATATTCATAAAGAAGAGTCGGACTTGATAGCTTTTGCAAATTATGTTGAATCGTACACAGATCTTTTTGATTTTATCAACTCAAAAATTTCTGATTCTTCCCAATTTGTTATTTGTGATTTATCATTAAAGGAAATAGGGGTAGAAAACATATCAATATCTGCAAAATTAATTACCGCCTATCCCTCTCCGGTTTCTTCAGGAAAATCAACCGGCGTATGTGATTTTACAGAGTTTGATTATTGGTATCCTTTATTTGATGATGGTAAATGCGATTGGAGTCCAGGTGATTTTGCCGGCTTAAAAGATGGTAGTGATAGGATCGAACAGAAATTACCGTGTGGCTATGCAAGTCCAACATGCGGCAGTGGATATAGAAAATTTTATTATAATGTTACTTGGACTTACGAGGGATTTCTGTCAGGATCTAATCCACCAAATGATGTATTTTCCTTTTTTGATACTGATTGCCTTTCACCTGAGGATTTAACGGAAGTCAGGGATGCAGCATTATATTGGGCTAATTATTATTTACCTACTGGGAAAGTAATAAAGTCAATTGACATAGATTTTGATTTAATACCTTCAGGTGGTTCAGATATTACATATAATTATTTGGCATTTATTTATTATGCAAATTACGATTGTATAGCCATTACAGAATAGAAAACTATGAACACGAGATTATTAGTAATAGCAGTCATTTCTTTTTTCTATGTTAAGGCATATAACCAGAGTTTCCCTTTAGTTATTGCCACTGAATATGAGGATGAAAGTAGCGTAATAATGAGTGCTAACGATTCATCATTTTATATAATTAGAAGGGAATCCATCGGATTAGAAAGTGATTTTTATTTGACACAATTCAATTTGTATGGAGAAATTCTGAATAATGTAGAAGTTATTCAAGATCCGACTTGTCGCCTTGATGCAATTTATTCATTTACTCGGGATCAATCAGGCAATTATTATGCGTATGGAATGTGTAAGGAAATAGATGATTTGAGTGAGTCTCAAACATTTGTGTTAAAGTATAGTTCTGATTTTGAGTTTATGCAGAGCTATACTATCGGGAGGCCGGATATTTCTGAATATGTTCGTGATCTGTATTTCGTAAATAATACATTTTTTCTTGCAGGCTTTTCAACAAATGCATCAGGAGATTTTTTGTATAAGTTAGACACAAATTTTAATATTATTGATGAGTTGATAATTGATACGGTCGCTGTTTTTGGACCATCGAAATTAGCCATGGATTTTGATGGCAATGAGTTAATTATGTTTATGTACACAAAGAAGGCGTATTATATTGATACATCTACATTAATGATTAATTCTACTTTTTTTATAGAAGATGTTAATGCCTATTCTTTGCGAGAGGTTATGCCTTTAACGGAATCTGAAAGATTTGTAATGCCATATTTAGTACCACCCGGAGTACCGTTTGGTAACAAGGATTTAACAATTCAATTCAGAGATAAGGATTTAAATCTAATAAATGAATCGTTAATTTCAAATGATACAATGAGTATTATTCAAGCTCAGAACACTTTGAATTATTTGGATGATAATATCTGGCTATGTTTTACGACTTATCGGGAAACTATCGAAATTTTTAGTGAAGAAATAAATCATCCTATTGGGGTAATGAAATTTAGTCCCGATGGTGAAATATTGCATGAAGGATATATTGATGGGAATGCAAATTTTATTGCGTATGCAGCGCTGGCATTAGCCGATGGTGGTGCTATCATTCTAACTAGTCGTTATGACTGGACTAACCCGGAAACTGATCGTGATATTTATATCTTCCGGGTAGATGCAGATGGTGATTTAATTCTTGATATGGAAAATTCTCCTATTCAGCAATTTGATTTTTTAGTGTATCCAAATCCTGTAAGTGATTATTTGATTATTAAAAGCCAGTTAATTCAATCTGCATTTGTTGAAATCTATAATATGAATGGGCAATTAGTAAATAGAAATGAAAAATTATCTACTGAATTGAAAATAGATTTATCATCACTTTCATCTGGAATATATACATATCGAATTTTTACAGAGAAAGGATTGATGCAGTCAGGTAAGTTTGTAAAGAATAATTAGGAATACATATCTTTAGAGACGTAAATAATTAGCACTTAATCAGTTCTTCATCAACGTTTCCAAAATATTTTGTAATTGTGTTTTTATTTTGTGAGAGAATGGATAGGGTAGATTTATAAATCGGAATATTTAACACAATATAATTACCATTAGAAATAATATAGGCAGAAAAAAAGTTTTTATCTATTAGCCTTTTAGTTTGCTTATTAATTCAATATGTTTTCAACATTATTTAATTGTTTTTGAATTTATTATTTGAAAAATTCAGTTGGATATTAAAATTAATTTTATTAAATTTGCTTACATTCATAAATCTTTACATTCATTATAATGAACACCAAACACCAAACACCAAACACCAAATTAGTCTGGTTTAACTCAATTTTATCAAGTAAACTTTTTATAATATTTTTATTTGTTTTGAGTTTAGCTTCCTGTACCAAAGAAATTATAGAGAAAACTGCAATAGAAGAAAATTTTGAATTGGATCAATTAATTCAACGAGCAAAATCCTTATCTTCTATTCACGATAACCCCACAACTTTTCGTTTAGAATCCGGTGAAGATTTAAATGTTGAATCTACAAATCAATTATTAGAAGCCACCTTAAATTATGATTTTTATAGTGAGGAGTTTGAATTTGAATTTTTGATTTCCGATTCATTTGAAATTAGTATCAATAAAGTAGAGTCGGACTTGATAGCTTTTGAAAATTATGTTGAATCGTACACAGATCTTTTTGATTTTATCAACTCAAAAATTTCAGATACTTCATTATTTGTTATTTGTGATTTATCTGTAAAGGAAATAGGAGTAGAAAATATTTCAATATCTGCTAAATTAATTACCGCCTATCCTTCTCCGATTTCTACAGAAAGATCAACTGGTGCATGTGATTTTAATGAATTTGATTATTGGTATCCTATGAATGATGATGGCAAATGTGATTATAGTCCAGGGGATTTTGATGGATTGAAGGATGGTAGTGATAGGATCGAACAGAAATTGCCATGTGGGTATTCCAGCCCTACTTGCAATAGCGGTTACACAAAGTTTTATTATAATGTTTCATACGTTTGGGATAATCGCTTGTCCGGATCGACTCCACCAAATGATTTATTTTACTATTATGATACAGATTGCCTTACTCCCTCAGATTTAACTGAAGTGAGGGATGCATCACTATATTGGGCTAATTATTATTTACCAACCGGTAAAGTAATAAAAGCAATGGACATTGATTATGATTTCTTGGTTGACTATGGTTCAGATACACATTGGAATTATATTATTATTATCTACTATGCAAATTACGAATGTATAGCAATTATTGAATAAAAAACTATATGAACAAATTATTTTTACTAGCAATTATTATTTCAATTAATTCTATCCACACATTTGGTCAGAGTTGGCCACTCATTATTGGAGATGAATGTGTAGATGAAAGTGCAGCCCTTGCGCAGTATAATGATTCTACATATATAATAATCCGTACTGAAGATTGTGGTGATCAATCCAAATATTATATTTCTCATTTTAATTTAAATGGAGAAGTTTTGAGTGATGAAGAAATTATTGTAGATCCACAATATATGTTAAAAGGCTTCTTCTCAATTATTCAGGATGATTTAGGTAATTATTATGCTTATGGTAATTGTGAAGACACATATAATTTTAATGAGAATCAAACTTATGTGTTGAAATACAATAGTGATTTTGAGTATATTCAAAGTTATGTAGCAGGGAGACCTGATATTTCTGAATATGTTCGTGATTTGTATTTCGTAAATAATACTTTTTTTCTTGCAGGATTTTCAGAAAATACAATCGACGACTTTTTATATAAATTAAATACGGATTTTGAAATAACAGAAGAGTTATTAATTGATACTGTTACTGGATTTGGACCTTCAAAACTATCTATGGATTTTGATGGTAATGAATTGATCATGTTTATGTACACCAAGAAGGCTTATTATATTGACACTGCTGCTATGCTGATAAATTCTACTCATGTAATTGAAGATGTAATTGCTATCTCACTTAGAGAAGTTCTACCATTGCCGGAATCAGAAAGGTATGTATTGCCTTTTCTAAATCAGCTTGGTACAGAGGGTGATACTTATACTGATTTGATTATTCAATTCAGAGATAAAAATCTGAGTCTTTTAAGTGAATCATTTATCACCATTGATACAATGGGTATCATACAAGCTAAAAATACATTGAATAGTTATGGTGATAATATATGGTTAAGTTATTCAACCTATAGAGAAGCTATCGCTATTTTTTATGAAGAAATAAATCATCCGATTGGTGTAATGAAGTTTAATTCGGATGGTGATATCCTTTATGAAGGATATATTGATGGCGGTGCAAATTTTGTTGTTTATGCTACGCTTGCATTACAAGATGGTGGTGCCCTTATTCTAACCACTCGTTATGATTGGAATACACCGGAAAACAAACGTGATATTTATATTTTCCGGGTAGATGCAGATGGTGATTTAATTCTTGATGTGGATGATTCTCCTATACAGCAATTTGATTTTTTAGTTTATCCGAATCCGGTCAGTGATTATCTGATTATTAAAAGTCAGTTAATTCAATTTGCATTTGTTGAAATCTATAATATGAATGGACAATTAGTAAATAGAAGTGAAAAATTATCTACTGAATTGAAAATAGATTTATCACAACTTTCCGCCGGAATTTATACGTATAGAATTTTTACAGATAAAGGAGTGATGCAGACAGGTAAGTTTGTAAAGAATTAGGAAAAGCTATAACAGTAATAAATCATCTGTTTCATCAGATTTGTTTTTAAACTCCGATTTATATTTTTCTTTTTGTTTTTCTCTGTCAATTATCATTTGAGCAATAATTGATGGAGCATCTACGGGACTGTTTTCTTTCAATACTCTTTTGAGTTTTGCTTCGTCCACATCAATGCGGTATAATATCCAAAGCAGTTTTTCAAAATTGGTATCTATCAGAAATATTATTATTTGAGTTAGTGCATGTAAAGCTTGTTCTTCAGTAATTATTTCAGCAATTTTATTTTCATCAGTTTCAATATCTGTCTGCTGAGAAATATGCTGTATAACCTTTTGAAATATGTTTGTATTCGTTTCCATTTTCAAAAACAAATTATTGCATTTTTTCCGTTACACCCAATCCGAATAAAGCAAAATCATATTTCACAGGATCCTTTGCATCCATTTCTTTTAGTCTGTCTGTTAATTCTAAAGCAGTTTGCCAGTCTGTTTGTTTACGTGTAATTAATCCTATATTCCTTGCCACACGATCCACATGTAAATCCAGAGGACAAATAAGTTGTGAGGGTTTAATTTTTTTCCAAACACCAAAGTCAACACCAGTATTATCATTGCGCACCATCCATCGCAGGAACATATTTAAGCGTTTGCAAGAGCTTTTACTTGCAGGTGAACTCACATGTTTTTTGGTGCGATGCGGTAAATCGGGTAAGCTGAAAAATGTTTGATTAAAATGCATCAGCATCTTTTCTGTATTTAATTCTTTCATATAATTTTTGCAGAGAAATGCATCTTCCAAACTGTGATGTTGCTGATAATAATTTTTGAAAAAATGAATAAAATACAATGTATCGGTTGCATTAAAAGTGCGGTGCTTAAATTCTAAAAATCTTTTCAAATCAGTTTCCTGATGATTCAAAATAAAATCATGCGGCGCACCATCCATAAGTGCAATTAATTCTTTTGCTTTATTGATGATAGTAACACGTTGTCCCCATGCAAGCATAGCAGTCCAGAATCCCATAATTTCAATATCTTGTAATTTCTGAAATTGGTGGGGAATACTTATCGGATCATTAATTATAAAATCCGAATTATTATATAGCAAAACTTTAGAATCTAAAAATTCTTTTAATGCATCACTTGTCAACCTTTGGGTTTGAATGGTGATTCATAAGAAGTCGTAATTACTTCTTCAGTTTCTGCCGCTATATTTTCTTCATTGAAAGGTGATTTGGTATTATGCATTTTTATTGCACGCATTGAATACCGGATTCCAAGTATTAATGATATCGCTGCACCGATATAAAGTCCTACATGTAGATTTTGAAATAAGAAGAAATCATAAAAACCATGTAGTACAGTCGCTAATAATAACCCTTGCAATAAATAACCTTTTTCATTTGTTTTACTGAATTTTGCAAGGCCAACATAGTATCCCATAATTGCAGCAAATGTGGCATGTGCGGGAATAGCTGTTAAAGCTCTTAACCCGGCAGTACTCCATGCGGAACCCAATGTATCGGAATCAAAAACATATAATAAATTTTCAACAGTAGCGAAACCCATTCCTACCATTACGGCATAAATAATTCCATCGAATGGTTCGTTGAAAGATCTTTTTTTGTAAGAATAATAGCGCAGAAAAATAAATTTGGATAATTCTTCACTAAATGCAATTACAACAAATGTGTAAATGGCAACAGAGATAATAGAACTGCCACCACTTCCGGGAATAATTCCCGGTAAAATAGATTCTAAAATTATTGCAGGAACTACACTGAAACATCCCCATAAAAAACTGACCAGCAAAATTCCGAAGGGTTCACGCTCATGTTTATCCTTTGCATAAAAATAAATCATGATGGCAATTGCAGGTCCGATTGCCATTGCAATTAGCGCTAATGTTTGTGTGTCCATAATATAAAGTTACCGCAATGCTTGTTGTAAATCTGCAATTAAATCTTCTACATCTTCCACCCCAACACTTAATCGTATTAAAGAATCAACTAAACCGGTTTTCATTCTTTCTTCTTTTGGAATAGAAGCATGCGTCATACTTGCGGGATGCCCAATCAATGATTCAACTCCACCCAGTGATTCTGCTAATGCAAATAAATGTGTAGATGATAAAATGCGTTTTGCTTCATCGAAATTATCACCCTTTAAACTAAAAGAAACCATACCACCAAAACCACGCATTTGTTTTTTTGCAATTGCATGATTTGCATGATTTTCAAATCCCGGCCAATACACTTTTTCAATCTTTGGATGTGTAACTAAATAGCGTGCAATTTTTTCTGCATTCTCACAACTGCGCTGCACTCGAAGATGTAATGTTTTAATTCCTCTCAATAATAAAAAACAATCTTGCGGACCGGGAACAGCACCATTTGCATTCTGAATAAAATACAATTGATCTGCAAGTGATTTATCTTTTACAATAACAGCTCCACTAACCACATCACTATGTCCACCGATATATTTTGTAGCGGAATGCATTACGATATCTGCACCAAAGTCAAGTGGATTTTGCAAATAAGGAGATGCAAAAGTATTGTCCACACAAACTAATAAATTATGCTTTTTCGCCAATGCACAAACTGCTTCTATATCCACAATATTTAACATTGGATTAGTTGGTGTTTCTACCCAAAGCATTTTTGTTTTTGAATTTATTTTCTGTTCAATATTTTCAACTTTCATCATATCAACAAAGTGAAATCCCAAACCAAAACGTGCATATACTTTTGTGAATGCACGATAAGTGCCGCCATATAAATCGTTGGTAGAAATTAATTCATCACCTTGACTTAGCAATTTTATAATTGCATCTGTCGCCGCAAGTCCACTGGAAAAAGAAATTCCGAAATTGCCGTTTTCCAATGCCGCAAGATTTTTCTGCAATGCATCTCTTGTTGGATTTTGTGTGCGGGCATATTCATAACCTTTATGATCACCCGGTGCATTTTGTACGTAAGTAGATGTTTGGAAAATTGGTGTCATTATCGCACCGGTAGAAGGGTCAGGATCTACACCTGCATGTATCGCTTTTGTTGCAAATTTCATTATGTTATTTTTAAAAGGAATGTACTACTAATCCACTGCGTAATTTGGGTTCAAACCATGTTGATTTTGGTGGCATCACATTTCCTGAGTCAGCAATATTTATGAGTTGTTGAATTGAAACAGGATAGAGTGCAATTGCAATTTGCATTTCGCCACTATCCACTCTTTTTTGTAATTCACCAAGACCACGAATTCCACCAACAAAATCAATTCTTGTATCAGTGCGCTGATCTTTAATTCCTAAAAGCGGATCAAGAAAATGATTTGATAAAATAGTTACGTCCAATACATCAATTGGATCATTATCATTATAAGTATTTGACTTTGCAGAAAGTTTATACCAATGCCCACCGAGATACATGCTGAACTCATGCAACTTAGCAGGCTTATAAATTTCTTTGCCAATAAGGGTTACATCAAAATTTTCTTTTACAAGATTTAATAGTTGTTCCGGTGAATGATTATTTAAATCTTTTACAACACGATTATAATCCATAATCATCAACTGACTTGCAGGAAAAATCACACTAAGAAAAAAATTATATTCTTCATTACCTGTATGATTTGGATTTTCAGAAGCCATGCGTTTGCCTACTTTAGCAGAACCTGCACTGCGATGATGTCCATCAGCGATATATGTAAAAGGAATTTGTTCTTGAAAAATAGTAGCAATCTTTTCAATTGTTTCTGCATTATCAATTACCCAAAAAGTATGTTGAATTCCATCTTCAGCATTAAAATCATAAACAGGATTTTTGCTTACTACACCATTCATCATTTCATCTAATTCTGCAACATCGGGATAGGTTAAAAAAACCGGTTCAGGTTGACATTGCAATTCATACATATGACGAATACGATCATTTTCTTTTTCAGGTCTTGTGTATTCGTGTTTTTTTATTACATCATTAAAATAATCTTCAATGCTACTGTTTGCAACCAGACCAATTTGTGCATGTCCATTCATGATTTGACGATATGCATACATGCATGGATTTTTATCTTGAAGAAACGTTCCATCACTTTTTAAACGATTCCAGTTTTCAACTGCTTTTGCATAAACTTTATCGTCGTAATGATCAATAGATGAATCAAGATCAATTTCAGGTTTGCATACATGTAAAAATGTTTTATCATTTCCTTTTGCCTCTTCTTTTGCTTCTTCGCTGCTTAAAACATCATAAGGTCTGGAAGCAACTTGTGTTGCAAATTCAGGTTTTGGTCTGTAGCCTTTGAAAGGTTTTATAGTTGCCATTAATTTTTTTTGTAAAGGTAAGAAATCGATTTTCACTAAAAATAAGATAATAAAAAAACGTCCGATTAAATCGGACGCTTTAATTTGTTTTTGAAATTTTATTTCAATCAGTTTACTTTAAAAGTAAGGTCACCCTTATCAAAAAAGTTTATGATTTGTCGTGCAGCTGCAATACCTGCATTTGCATTTGCTTCCTCAGTTTGAGCTCCTGCTTTTTTCACTGGATAAAAACATCTATCTGCAAATTTTTCTTTAAAAACAGATTCATTTTTAGGTGTGAAATCACTTACAAATGAAATGTCGTTTCTTTCTTCCATAATTTTAATTATATCAGCTTCGTTTATCACATCCAATCTTGCGGTATTAATTAAAATACTATTCTTGGGCAAAAGTTTTAATAGATCATAATTAATAGAGCCCTTGGTTTGCGGTGTTGATGGTACATGCAATGAAACAAAGTTGCATGAACTGAAAATCTCGGCCGCCGTTCCGATAGGTGTAACATTTTCTTGAATCATTGAGGATGGATTAGGATTTACATCATAAGCATATACTTCCATCCCGAAACCTTTTGCA